>CAZHID010000097.1:4957-7627 GCA_964532445.1 uncultured Planctomycetia bacterium
CGGGCGAAGAGCGGGATCGCGTCCCCTTTGAGCCCGTACGGATAACCGGACCCGTCCCACTTCTCATGGTGCGCGCGGCAAATGTCCGAGGCGGCCTTGAGGATCGGGGACGCGGAACCGTCGAACATCCGCGCGCCGATGATCGCGTGGCCCTTCATGACTTCGAACTCTTCAGGGGTGAGCTTCCCCTCCTTCTTGAGGATCGAATCAGGCGTCGCGATCTTGCCGATGTCGTGCATGGGACTGGCGAACCGGAAGATCTCGATCTCCTTTTCGGACAGCCCCAGCGCCTTGGCCACTTCACAGCCGTAATCCGAGATGCGCATGATGTGCCCGCCGGTGTCGCTGTCCCGGTACTCAGCGATGATGGCGAGCTTGAGCACGATCGCCATGTAGGCTTCTTTGACCTCGTCGTTGGCCTTCTGGAGCTTCTCGTAGGCATGACGGATCTTCAGGACCGACGGGTGGACCTGCTTTTTAAGGTTCTTCTTTTTTTTGGGAGGGGCCATGTTTTTTCCTGAATAAAAAAACCGGATGGTGTGCCTCGGGGGCACGCCCATCCGGTTCTTTGAGATCAGCCGGCGTTAAGCGGAAACGTGCTGCAGTCCGCCATACTTGGCGTGCCAGGGCTTCGCCGTGGTCTTCAGCAGGTTGTTCAGCGCGCCGATGTTGGCCAGGCCTTCGCCCTTCATCCATTCGGCCAGCGCGGAGGCGCCGCCCTTCGCGAAAACGGGAACGCCGTTCGCCCAGGTCGCGCGTCCGCAGAGCACGCCCGCGAAGCCCGTGTTGGCCTCGGCGGCCGCTGACAGGTTCTCGAGGAACTCGGCGTTCGAAACGCCCGCGGACAGGTAGATGAACGGAACGCGGGACGCGTTGGCCGCTTCGTTGTAATACTTGATCGCCTGCTTCCAGTCGTACGCCTTCTGGCCGCCGTAGGACTTGGCGCCTTCGGTGTACTTGAGGTTGACCGGCACTTCGACCTTGAGGACGTCGACGCCGTACTCGGGCTTCGAGAACTCTTCGGTGTAGTCGATCACGATGCCGGGCTTGAGCTTGGCGTACTCGACGTCCTTGGCTTCGCCGCCCTTGACGTCATAACCGACGGGCTCGAGGAAGAACGCGATGTCTTCCTTGACGCACTCGGCGCCGACCTTCTTGATGAAGTCCTTCTTGATCTGGTTGACCTTGGCGTCCTCATACTTCGTGTAATAAAGGAGGAGCTTCACGCAGTGCGCGCCGTTCTCCTTGAGCTTGGCGACATTCCAGCCCTCGAGGAGCGCCGGGACGCGGCCGGGGAGCGAGTTGTCGTAGCCGGTGCGCTCGTAGGCGAGCAGCAGGCCGCAGTTGGAGCCGAGGAACTTGGACGCCGGCAGGCCGAATTCGGGGTCGAGCAGGAATGCGCTCGCGTGGGGCGCGAGGGACTTCACGACTTCGATCTTGAAGTCCTGCATGTCTTTGGCGGGGACCGCCTTCTCGTCGACGCCGCGGGCCTTGGCGATCGACTTCTGGAGCGAACCGCGCTGGTCCATGGCGGCCGCGGTGATGACGCCCTCTTTGTTCGAGACGGCTTCTAAACTTTTGAGTTTACCCTTCGAGATCTTGATCATTTTTCTCTCCTTGTTACTTCCCTGCCGGACGGACCGGTCCGCCCGCAAATTTAAGCGTTAATTATACATTAAACCTGAAGTGCATGATATCCCCGTCCTGCACCACGTAATCTTTTCCTTCGACGCGGAGCTTGCCGGCGTTCTTGGCGCCGACTTCCCCGCCGTTGGCGACGAAGTCCTCGTAGCCGATCGTTTCGGCGCGGATGAAGCCGCGCTCGAAGTCGGAATGGATCTTGCCCGCGGCTTGCGGCGCGCGGGAGTTCTTTTCGACCGTCCAGGCCCGGATCTCCTTGGGACCGGCGGTGAAGAACGTGATCAGGCCGAGCAGGTTGTAACCCGCGAACACGAGACGCTCGAGTCCCGTCTCGGTCATCCCGAGCGTCTTCAGGAACTCGGCGCGGTCGGCCTCCTCGAGCTGGCTGATCTCCTCCTCGATCTTGCCGCTGATCACGACGACGGACGTATTGTCGCGCGCGGCGATCTCCCTGAGGGTCTTGAGCGCGGCGGAATCGGGGGCGTTGATCTCGTTCTCGGCGACGTTGCCGACATAGAGGATGGGTTTGGCGGTGATCAGGTTCAGCGACTTGATGAAGGCCTTCTGGTCCTCGGCGAACTCGACCTGGCGGAGCGTCTTGCCGGAGTTGAGCGCGGCGATGGCGATGTCCGTCGCCTCGAGGCTCTTGATGGCCGCCTTGTCGCCGGTGCGCGCGGCCTTGGAAAAGCGGTCCTTCTGCTTGCTGAGCACTTCGAGGTCCTTGAGCGCCAGCTCCGTGTGGATGATCTCGACGTCGCGAACCGGGTCCACTCCGCCCATCACGTGCGTCACGTCCTTGTCCTCGAACACGCGGACCACCATGATGATCGCGTCGGTATTCGCGATATGGGACAGGAACTGGTTGCCCAGCCCTTCCCCGGTCGCCGCGCCTTTCACAAGCCCGGCGATGTCGACGATCTCAACGGTGGTCATGATGATCTTTTCGGACGGGGCGACCTCGTTGATCCGCTTGAGGCGCGGGTCCGCGACGGGAACGATGCCGACGTTGGGGTCGATCGTGCAGAACGG
>CAZHID010000098.1:0-7494 GCA_964532445.1 uncultured Planctomycetia bacterium
CAGCGAGGCGATCGCGGGTTTCCTCTCCAGCGGCGTCTTTGCCTACTTCGGTGTCGTGTCGGCTTCGGCCTTCATGACCGTGTATCTGGCGAAGACCTCCGGTCTTTCGTCCGATCCCGCTCCGACCGCCTAACAGATCCGCCTTTTCGGGCTTAAGGACGCGCCCGGGCGGCGCGTCCTTTTTCCTTTGAATCCAGACAGGGTTCGGCTATACTTTTCCGTGCTTCCGGACCGATAAAAAGTTTATTCCCAGGTAGCTCAGTTGGTAGAGCGGGTGACTGTTAATCACCATGTCGTAGGTTCAAGTCCTACCCTGGGAGCCATTCGTGGCTTTAAGCCCTTTGACCATCAGGTTAAAGGGCTTTTTGCTGTGATGCTCTCCTCAAAGGATCCGTGTGCTCATGGAACCCATAAAAGACCCCGGACTTTCAGAAAAGATCAAAGCCAGCATCGAGCTGTTCCGTCATCTGATCGATCATCCGGAGGTCTGGGTGAATTTGCCGGCGGCGGACCGCGCGGAATTGGAAAAGGTCTCGGGGCAGATCGCCCGGCCGAGCGTCGAGCAGCTGCGTTTGCGCCGCCGGCAGTACGTCAAAAGTCTCCGCCAGAAGAGCCTCCGGCAGGACCGCCAGGCCCGCGCCTCCACCGGTATCCGGGCGGCGCGCGATACGCAGGTCTTTGAGGCGCCGGAGCGTCTGATCGGCGTCGAGGCCGGAGCTTTGCTTCCGAGCGGCCGGCTCAACTCGACGCGCAGCTGTTACATCTGCCATGCCGGTTTCACCGAGCTCCATCATTTTTATGACTCGATGTGTCAAAAATGCGGCGAGTTGAATTACAAAAAGCGCTTCCAGACGGCGGACCTATCGGGCCAGGTCGCGCTCATCACGGGGTCACGTCTGAAGATCGGGTACCAGGCGGCGCTCATGATGCTGCGCGCCGGGGCGACCGTGATCGCGACGACGCGGTTTCCGGTCGATTCGGCGCTGCGGTACGCGCGTGAAAAGGACTTCGGGCAGTGGAGGGACAGGCTCCATATCTACGGGCTGGACCTGCGGCACACGCCGAGCGTCGAGATCTTCTGCAACTTCATCCAACAGCGTTACAGCCGCCTGGACATCCTGATCAACAACGCGGCCCAGACCGTCCGGCGCCCCGCGGGCTTCTATGCGCACTTGATGGCCAATGAGCGGCTGCCCCTTTCCGACCTTCCTGAGGACGCGCGGCAGCTGCTGCAGAAGTATGATGACTGCAAAAGGGAGCTGGTCCAGTTCTCGTCCGCCGCCCTCCAGCCCGTGGACGCGCTGGCGGTCAGCTGGATGGGGAAGGCTCCCGGGATCGGTCTGCGCGCCTCGGCGGCCCTTTCCCAGGTCCCGTACCCGCATGACCATTCGCTCAAGGCCGAAGAGGTTTTCCCCGTGGGCAAACTCGATCAGGACCTGCAGCAGGTGGACCTGCGCAAAACGAACAGCTGGCGCCTGCGCCTGGGCGAGATCGAAACGGCGGAGATGTTCGAGCTGCAGCTGGTGAACGCCATCGCCCCTTTTGTCCTTTGCAATAAGCTGGAACCGATGATGCGGCGGGATTTCACGGGCAAGAAGCACATGGTCAACGTCACCGCGATGGAGGGCAAGTTCCACGCGACGAACAAGATCGACCGCCATCCCCACACCAACATGGCCAAGGCGGCGCTCAACATGCTGACGCACACCGCGGCCGGCAGTCTGGTGAAACACGGCATCTACATGAACGCGGTGGATACCGGATGGGTGACCGACGAGGACCCCGCGCATCTTTCCAGGTTCAAGCAGGACACCCATGATTTTCAACCGCCGCTGGATATCGTGGACGGGGCGGCGCGCGTGTGCGATCCCTTCTTTGACGGGATCAATACGGGCAAGCATTGGTGCGGAAAATTCCTGAAGGATTATTTTCCTACCGACTGGTGAGTTTTGACGGCCGATCCGGCCGTCCCGCTTGTGCTTTTTACAAATCGTTGTATCATGAGTTTTCACGAGGCCGTTCAAGGCCGTACGGACCACAAAATCACGGGCAAAGGAGCATCCATGTCGATCAAGAAGACAACGGCTTTGATGGGTTTGACGATCCTGACCGTCCTGGCCGTCGCGGCGGCCGCGCAGGCGGGCACCTGCCGGGACCCCTGGGTCGATCAGGCGATCCGTGAAGTGACCGGCCGCGAGCCGAACGGGAATTACGAGTCCGGCGACTGCAACGTGCGGAACTTCAACAACGCCAGCTGGAACAGTTACGTGGAGCTCAAGCGCTACGTCCGCGGTTACTTTGCCCGGCCGGCGCCCGTCACCGCGCCGACCCTCGCTCCTTCGGGCGTCCGGCCCAACCTGAACTCGTCCTATAACCCGCAGTTGGCCACCTCGGTGAACGGCAGCCCGCTGATCGGCAATGCCGGCGGCACCTTGATCGGCGACGGAGGCGGTACCCTGCGCCGGGACGCTTACGGCAACCTTATCGGTCACGACGGCGCCACAGTGCGTTCCAACAACTCGAACTAGTCCGCGCGTCAGGTCCTTTGCGGTCCGGATAACGGCCAAACTCACCCGGGCGTTTCGCGCCGGGTGAGGAGTAGCCCTTATCCCGAGATCTCCGGTGTGTGAGTGTCGATCCCTCCGCTTCTCAGCCCTTCCTTCGTCTTTTCCGCGAGCAGGTTGTACTTCTTTTGGATCTTTTCGAGGTCCGCGTCGGTCAGTTTTTCGATGTCCATCATCTCGTTGTGAGCGCCTTGGGTGGCGCGGATGATCTCGTCGAGCTTCAGCTGGATCGCGATCGTGTGGCGCTGTTGGCTGTTCTGGATGATGAATAGCATGATGATCGAAGTCACCGCCGCCAGTGTGTTGATGATCAATTGCCAGGTGTCGCTGAAGCGGACCATCGGCCCGAACAAAGACCAGACGACCACGATCAAAAAAGCCAGGAAGCACGCGAGTGGCTGCGAGGCTTGGTTCGAAAGCCATTTGGTGATCCTTGAGAAATGTTCCATGAGCCCTCCTTGTAGGACCATCATAGGCTCCAAGTCGTGGATACGGAATCGGGGTGGGGAACTTTGGAAGTTCTTTTTCCCCGATGGCACGGTCAGTATTTGCCCTGATCATCAATTGGCCGTGTCTGGTCTAAACTGTTGGATCCGGGTCCGGGTATTTGCGGCGGGCGGATAGTAGAATAGACCCGCAACGATCGAACGGTCCCGCGCGCCGACCGCGTAGGACCGTTCGATCTTTATCCAGGGAGCTTTTATTGAGCTGGCACATCCTTGATCCATCGGCGGTCTACGACCGTCTCCGCTCCTCCCGGCAGGGCCTGTCCCGCCAGGAGGCCCGCGCACGTCTTCTGGAACACGGCCACAACGAGCTCAAAGCTGCTAAGAAACGTTCCGCCGCCTCCATCTTCCTCGCACAGTTCACCGACTTCATGATCGTGATCCTGATCCTTGCCGCGGTGGTGTCGTTCTTCGTTGGGGACCTCAAAGACGCGATCGCGATCCTCGCGATCCTTCTGGTGAACGCGGTCATCGGCTTCGTCCAGGAGTACCGCGCGGAAAAAGCCATGGAAGCCCTTCAAGCGATGACCTCTTCCTCCGCCGCGGTCATCCGCGAGGACCGGCCGTCGGAGATCCCGGTCCGCGAACTGGTCCCCGGCGACGTCGTGATGCTCGAGGCCGGACGGATCGTGCCGGCCGACCTGCGGCTCATCGAAGAGGCAAAGCTCACGATCGATGAGTCGGCCCTCACCGGCGAATCCGTGCCCGTCAAAAAGAACCTCGCGAAGCCGGCCGCGGAGGACGCGCCTCTGGGCGACCGCGCCAACATGGCTTATAAAGGAACGGTCGTGAGTTACGGCCGCGGGACCGCGATCGCGGTCGCCACGGGCCTCAAGACGGAGCTCGGCAAGATCGCGACGATGATCGAGGAGCAGGGCGACCCCAAGACGCCGCTGCAGAAGCGGCTGACCGGGCTGGGCCAGAAGCTGACGATCGCGGCGCTGTCGATCTGCGCGGTGATCTTCATCGCCGGCGTTCTGCGGGGGGAGTCCGCGGTCGCGATGTTCATGGTCGCCGTGAGCGTCGCCGTCGCCGCGATCCCTGAGGCCCTGCCCGCCGTGATCACGATCTCGCTCGCGCTCGGTGCCAAAAAAATGGTCGAGAAAAAAGTCCTGATCCGGAAGCTCGCCGCCGTCGAGACGCTCGGTTCGGTGACTTACATTTGCACCGACAAGACAGGCACGCTCACCCAGAACCGCATGCGGGCCGATAAATTTTATGCGCGCGGCGCTTGGACAGACACGCTTGTGAACGATGACGCGTCCTCGGCCTTCGTGCGGGCGGTCGCGCTCTCCAACGACGTGGTCCGGGACGCGAAGGGCGTCGACCTGGGCGACCCGAGCGAGACCGCGTTGACCGCGGCCGCTGAGACCGCCGGCGTGAAGAAGCGCGATCTGGAGCCGGAGTTCGCGCGCGCCGCTGAAGTCCCGTTCGACGCCGACCGCAAGTGCATGACCACGGTGCACGCCAAGAAGGGCGGCGGGTACATCTCGTTCACCAAAGGCGCGGCGGAGGTCATTGCCCGGTCGCTCGTGTCCGGGTCCGCCGACATCCTGGCTCCGAGTGACGCGATGGCCGCCGAAGGCCACCGGGTCCTCGCGTTCGCCTGCCGCGAATGGGAGTCACTGCCGGAAGCCGTTCCGGAAGTCGTCGAAAAGGACCTGACCTTCCTGGGCATGGTCGGTCTGATCGATCCGCCCCGGGAAGAGGCGAAGGGATCGGTGGCGCTCTGCCGGTCCGCGGGGATCCGTCCCGTGATGATCACGGGCGACCATCCCGCGACCGCCAAGGCGATCGCCAAGACGCTCGGCATCTGGACCGGAGGCGAGGTGATGACCGGTCAGGAGCTCGCGTCGATCTCCGATGACGACTTCAAAACGAAGGTCGAAAAGATCGAAGTCTACGCGCGCGTGTCGCCGGAACAGAAGCTCAAGATCGTCAAAGCGCTCCAAGAGCGCGGCCAGTACGTCGCGATGACGGGGGACGGGGTCAACGACGCGCCGGCGCTCAAGCGCGCGGACATCGGTGTGGCTATGGGGATCAGCGGCACGGACGTCGCCAAGCAGTCCAGCGCGATGATCCTTTTGGACGACAACTTCGGCTCGATCGTCCGCTCGGTCCTCGAGGGACGCAAGATCTATGACAACCTTCGCCGGTTCGTCCGCTACGCGGTGACGACCAACGCGGCGGAGATCCTGATCATCCTCGCGGCGCCTTTCCTGGGGCTTCCCATCCCGTTCCTGCCGATCCAGCTGTTGTGGATCAACCTTCTGACCGACGGCCTTCCCGGCGTGGCGCTCGCCGCCGAAAAAGAAGAGAAGGACGTGATGAGCCGGCCGCCGCGGCCTCCTTCCGAGGGTATTTTCGCCCGCGGGATGGGTTGGCACGTGATCTGGGTGGGCATCCTGATGGCCGGCATCACGCTCGGCGTCCAGGCGGCCAATTTGCATCTGGAGGAAGCCCGCTGGCGGACGATGGCGTTCACGACCCTGTGTTTCTGCCAGCTCGCTCATGTGCTGGTGATCCGTTCCGAAAAGGAATCCCTTTTCCGGATGAGCCTTTTATCCAACAAGCCCCTGCTAGCGGCGGTCTCCATCACCTTCATCCTCCAGCTGTGCACGCTCTATATCCCGTGGATGAACGATGTTTTTCACACGGCGCCGCTGAGCGCGGGGGAGCTCGCGGGGGTCCTGGGCATATCCTGCACGGTCATTCTGGCGGTCGAGATAGAAAAATGGATCCGGAGAAGGACCTGAACGGCCGTTCGTCCGCAGGATCAGGACCATGTCTGATTTTCCGGCTGATATAATGGGATCGTTGGACATGAACGGACCGGGATTTTTTAAAAAAATGTACGAGGGGACTATAAAAAAGATCGCACCGTTATTGATGCTGATCGGGATCCTGCTGCCGGCCGCCGCCGCTTCCGCCGCGGGCAACCCCGTCGCGTCGACGCGCGCTGACAATGCGACGGACCGGACCGAGGGCGTCGAATTCGACAATCTCGGGCCTTGGGTCCTCACGGTTGCGGATGGAAATAGTCTCGGTACGACCAGCAGCCTGAGCGCATCCTCATTGGGCAACGGAGGCGCGAATGCCGGGACGCTCACTTACGCGGGCGATACGACCGTTGCGAGCTCTTTGGGCACGTTCGGGCATCTTTTGACCGCTATCAACTTCAATGGCAGCGGAAAAACGGCGACCATGAGCGCCGACGCCTTCATTCTGGCCGCGACCAACACCACCATCGGAAGCGGTGCGACGCTTAGGCTTGGCAATGATGTTTCGGTGTTCGGAAATCTAACAACGGCCGCCGCGGCAGGAACCGTCCTCGACCTGGGGACTTTTTCGATCTTTCAGTCGGCAGGGGCGACGACCCTGGGTGCCGGCAGCCTCCTGCGCACGACCCAGACCGGTTCTTCCGGGATCGGCGCTCTCACTTCCACCGGCAATGCCGTCATCGGGCTCGATACGCTGGACATCGCCGTCAGAGGCGCTCCGGCGCCCGGTACAGCGCTTACGGTCTTGAACGGCGGCGGAGGCGGCACCAACGGTGCGGTGATCGCCGTCACGGATGACAGCGCGCGGTACGCATTCACCGCCGCCAACGTGTCAGGTGATATCACGGTCACACCGTCCTTCGCGCCCATCAGTTCGATCACGACGGATACGAACACGGCCAATGTCGCTTCCGCGCTGAACGGTTCCGTGTACGGAGCGTCACAGGATTATCTGACGTTCCAAAGCGCGTTGTCGGGCCTTTCATCGGTTTCGGCTCTCGAGACTGCTAATCGCCAACTGGCGCCTGTTGTCGACGGAGGGACCGCAGTCGTCAGCCGCGGGGTCGTGAAACAGTCGCTCGAGACCCTCATGGGCCGGCTGGACGGAAGCAGGGCCGGATCGGGTCCGCAGGGCGTCACCGGCGTTTCCACCGGCGACCTGTCCAATGACACGGCGTGGTGGGTCAAGGGATTCGGCGGTCACTCCGATCAGGAAATGCGGGACGGATTCCCGGGCTTTGACGCCTGGTCAGCCGGCACCGCGGCCGGATACGATCGGCTTGTCAACGACCGGTTCCGGTTGGGCCTCGGCGGCAGCTACGCTTACAGCGATCTCCAGTCCGATGCCGCCTCTCAAACGGACGTGCATAGCTATCAGGGTTCCGTTTACAGCAGTTGGACGCCAAGCGTCTTCTACCTCAACTCCGCGCTTTCCGTCACCCCCCACGCCTACAGAGGGTCGCGCCGTATCCAGTTCGGCGGCTTGGACCGGACCGCCGCGTCGGACCCGATCGGCCTTCAGTACACAGGTTATTTTGAAGGCGGTTATCCGTTCCATCTATCGGGAACGGAGATCACACCGTTGGCGTCCCTCGAATACACGCGTCTCGATATCGGGAATTACACGGAAACAGGCGCCGGGTC
>CAZHID010000099.1:0-7463 GCA_964532445.1 uncultured Planctomycetia bacterium
TTTTCCCGATCCTGCTCGCCGCGATCTGGGTCTCCGTCCGCTTCGGCCTGGTCCTCTGCTTCGTCGCGTCCTTCCTGTGGGTCTGGTCGGAGATCGCCACCGGACGGCCGTACGGGGCCGCGTGGTCGGTGATCTGGAACTGGCTCACGCGCGGCGCCGTTTTTGCGGCGTTCTGCATCCTGCTCGAAATGTTCCTGCGCGAGCGGCGCCAATCCCTGCAGGACCCGCTGACCGGTATCGCCAACCGCCGCTGGTTCGTTATCTTCGCGGCCCAGGAGATCCGCCGGTTCCGCCGCTACCACCAGCCGTTCACCGCGCTCTACCTCGACTGCGACGACTTCAAATCCGTGAACGACCGCCTCGGCCACACCGGCGGCGACCGGCTGATCCGGGACATTGCGTCGACGCTGTCGAAGCTCGTGCGGGCGTCCGACTGCGTCGCGCGGCTGGGCGGCGACGAGTTCGGCGTTCTGCTCCTGCAAACGGAACCGGACAAAGCCCAGATGACGGCGGAAAAACTACGGCGTGAGCTGCGGTCCTCTTTGGAAAAGCTCGGCTGGCGCGTGAGCTTCAGCATCGGCGCCGTGACCTACCTGAGCGCGCCCGGCACCGTCGACGACATCCTGCGCGCGTCCGACGCCTGCATGTACGGCGCCAAGAAACGCGGTAAGAACTCCGTCTATCACGAGATCATCGGGAACTTCAGCGGCGACAAGCCGCCGTCATCAGCGTCCTGACACCCGCCAGCGCCGCCAGCGCCGCGCCGAACGCGCATACCACCGCCGGACCCGTCGGCAGGTCCCAGAAGTAGGACGCCGCGATGCCCGCGAAGCTGACTGCCGCAGCGACCGACCAGCCGATCGCGAGCCGGGCGCGCGTCCCGTCCGCGAACAACACCGCGCACGCGGCTGGAACGATGAGGTAGGAAAAAACCACCAGCACGCCGGCGATCTTGACCGAGCTCGTCACGACCACGCCGAAGCTCGCGTAGAACACGAAGTCCCACCACCTCACATTGAGCGTCCGGAAGGCATCGTCCGGCCTTTCGGTGATGAGGAAGAATTTTTTGCGGAGCAGGAAGTGCAGCGCCCCGACACCGGCGTAGATCGCCGCGATCTTGACGACTTCACGCGGCGTCACGAGAAGGAGGTTGCCGACCAGGGCATGACGCATGTGCTCATCCCCCTCGCCGAAACGCCCCAGCACCAGGATCAGGACCGCCGCCGAAACGGCGTACACGATCCCGATCATGGCCTCTTGGGGGATGCGCTGGCGTTGATGGCGGGTCATCGCGAAAATGGCCGCGCCCGCGACGGCAAACCCGAGCGACATGAGGTAGGAGGTCCCGGATTCGAGACCCGCGCCGAGCGCGAGGGCCAGAACGGCCCCGAGCGCGGCGATCTGGGCCAGCGCCAGGTCGACGAAGATGACCTGGCGCCGGATGACATGGATCCCCAAATAGGCGTGAATTCCCGCCAGCGCCAGACACGCCGCGAACGGCCAGCCCATGAACCGCAGGAATTCCGCCATCAGATCACCTCAGGTTTTTGCGCAGCGTTTTGAAGATATGGTCAAAGAAGGCCAGGACATCCTCGGTCCCGGGAACCTCCCCGGGACTCTGCGGCACTTCGACCACCGGCACCCCCGTGCGTTCGGACAGCTCGCGCAGCGTGCCCTTGGGGTAATAGGTCGCCGACAGGATCCCGCTCACCTTTTGGGCCGGCAGGTATTCCTGCAGGAACTGCAGATGTTTGGGCGAAGGTGGGATGCCGGGCTTCGGCTCGACGAACACCTCGGACTTGAGGCGCGCGAAGTCCGCCAGATAAGCCACGTCATCGTGATACGCGACGATCTCCTTGCCGCGCAGCCCCGAGACCGCCGAGCGCCACTCCGCGAGCTTCGCTTCGAGGGCAAGTTCGAAGCGTTCCAGATTGGCCTCGTAAACAGCCGCTCCCGCCGGGTCGGCCTCCTTGAGCTTCGCCGTCAGCGTGGCCGCCATCGTCTTCAGATGTTCCGGGTTCAGCGTGTAATGAGGATTCCCGTGGGCGTGCACGTCGCCTTGAGCGCGGTCCAGCGCCGCCGGGACCTTGAGCAGCGGGATCCCCGCGCTCATGTCCACATTGCGCTCCGCGCCGCGAAATGCCTTGCGGTTGCCGGATGCCTCGAGAAGCGGGTCGGCCCAGGCCTCCAGGTCCAGTCCCGCGAAGACGAACAGGTCCGCGCGGGAAACGTTCCGCACGTCCGACGGACGGGGCTGGATGAAATGGATATTGAACCTCGGGGGAGCGATATGCGCCGCCTCCACCCGGTCCCCGCCGATCCGCTCCACCAGGTCCTCAAAATAAACTGTCGAAGTCACCACCCTGAGCTTCGGCTCAGCCGCGAGCGCGTCCGGGGTCATCATCCCTCCGACCGCCCATAACGATAAGAGCGCGAACATGAGTTTTTTCATGAGCATTTCCTTGTTGTATCGCCCGTGGGAGATCAAACGATCTTATGCTTGTGCTCGCCGATCGCGAAGGTGCCCTGGAGCATCAGCTGCCAGTCGGACTCCTCGTTTTCGGTCGGCTCGAAGCTCGTGAGCTGGACCCGCCACCGCGCGAATTCGCTCTGATGGAAGGTCAGGTACGGGCTCCAGGCCGTCTCGGCCTTGTTGGGGTTCGCCAGGTCGTTCTCCACGGTCTCGACATAGTCTCCCCGGAAACCGACGCTCCATTGCGGGTGGAAGCGGAGGTCGGCCAGACCGTAACCGCCCCAAAGGTTGCCGTCCAGGTCCTCGAAGAAGATGTCGCCCGTCGTATCGTCCACGACCTCGTACTGCGTGTCCCGGCGATTTTGATTGTAGGCTTCGCCCTGGAGCTTGAGGCCCACGGTCTCGCTGAACCGGTGCGTGTAGGTGAGGTCCGTACCGATCACGGTCACCGAGTTGCTGGAACGGGAGTCCTTGCTGCCGATCAAATGCGATACCCCCCATTCCAGGCCCGAGGCGTCGCCCAGCTCCCAGTAATTCTTAAGATGGGAATAAAAGGTCGGCCGACGGCGGTCGCCGAACAGCGTCCCCTCTTCACCGCTGCCGCCTTCCAGGATGCCGGCGGTGATCTCGTGCGTCGAGGCGAAGGGCAGGTCCAGCATCTTTGTCAGGTCCGCGCCGGTCTTGCTGTAGCCGTGGTGGCCGAACCAGCGCTGGATGACCAGCGGTTCATCGACGGTCTCAAGGCTGTCGCGATGGACCGCGATCGCCTTGCCGATCTTGGGCAGGAAGCGGCCGACACGTCCCGTGGTGCCGAGCGGCAGTTCGTAGCGCGTCAAATAGGCTTCCTCAAGCGAGGCTGCTTCAAAGTCCGAGAACGCGACGGTCGCGTCCAAACGGGAATACGCGTCCACGTTCGAACCCAAAACGACCTCGAGCTCGCGGACGCTCCAACGGTCCTCACCTTCCGCATCCTCCTTGGAGTTGGTGAATTGACCGGCCATGTCCGCGACCACGCCGATATCAGGGTTCCAGCGTCCGGTCCGGAGCATGTCGCCGATGCCGGGTGCCTGCGACCCTGACGGCGGGACGGGCCCCGACACCGCGACCGACGCGGAATTTTCGAGCTGACCGATCTTCTGGCCCTGGAGCTGGATCGTCCGGGCCTGCTGCTCCACGACGATCTTCAGGTCCTGGACCAGGCCTTTCAATTGAGCGATCTCCTTGCCGAGCGCCTGGACCCCCGCATCATCGGCGCCGGCCGTCCCCGTACACAAGAACATGAGCAAAAGCAAACTGGATAATTTTTTCATCTGAAGACACTCCGTCCTGAAAATGGGTTTGAAAGGGAGAAAAACGAAACGGGATCAGACGAGGAGGGCTGGAGGGGCGCGGCCCGGGCGGACCGGAAAGAAGCGGCCTTCTGGAGAACGGCTGCCGGGATCGGCCAGACGGAACAGAAGGATGAGAAAAAGGGAAACACAGGCCGCGGCTACCGCATCGACCGGCGTCTTCTGGACCACATGGCACACCGCGCATTCGGAGGCGTGTTCAACATGGACGGCTTCATGGGCGGACATGCCGCCAAAAGCCGCTAACGCGGCGGCGGCCAACAGGACTCTCAGGGATCGGGTCTTAAAAAGCATGGACCATCCTATCATCGGATCCTCACGCAATCAAGTTACTGCAAACAAATTGCATTAACTGAAGCTTGCGCGGGCAAAAGGCGCTTTGGGGCGTCAGCGCTTTTCCCGGCGGATCTTGGCGCCGAGGCCGCGGAGTTTTTCCTCGAGCTTCTCGTAACCGCGGTCGAGGTGGTACACGCGTGAGATCTCGGTTTTCCCCCTGGCCACAAGCCCTGCGATCGCGAGCGCCGCTGACGCGCGCAGGTCCGAAGCCATGACAGGCGCGCCCGAGAGTTCCCTCACCCCGCTGATGATCGCGCTGGGACCCTCGAGCCGGATCTGCGCGCCCATGCGGTTGAGCTCCGAGACGTGCATGAACCGGTCCGGAAAGATCTTTTCGGTGACGACGCTGATGCCGGGTGTGCAGGCCAGGAGCGCGACCATCTGCGCCTGAAGGTCGGTCGGAAAGCCCGGGTAAACATGGGTCGTGAGCGAAACGGGCTGGAGCTTGCCCTTGGCTTTCACACGGACATGGCCGTCCTTTTCGATGAGCTGGATGCCGGCCTCGCTCATCTTGTCGAACACCGCGCCGAGGTACTGGGACGAGCAGTTCTTGACCGTGACGTCGCCGCGCGTGGCCGCGCCCGCCATGAGGAAGGTGCCCGCCTCGATGCGGTCGGTGATGATCTCGTATTCGCAGCCGGTCAGGCGTTTGACGCCCGTCACGGTGAGCACGGGCGACCCGAGACCTTCGATCTTGGCGCCCATTTTGATCAGGAAATTGCCGAGGTCGATGACCTCAGGCTCGCACGCCGCGTTCACGATCGTGGTCTTCCCCGCCGCGTAGACGGCGGCCATCAGGATGTTGCCGGTCGCGAGCACCGAGGAGCCGAACGCGCCGCCCAGGTACATCCGCGTGCCCTTAAGACCTTTTTTGGACGCGTCGGCGATCACGTAACCGTGTTCGAGCGTGATCTGGGCGCCGAGGGCCTTCATGCCCTTCAAATGCAGGTCGATCGGGCGCGGGCCGATGACGCATCCGCCGGGGAGCGAGACGTGGGCTTTCTTGAAGCGCGCGAGCAGGGGTCCGAGCAGACACACGGAGGCGCGCATCGTGCTGACATGTTTGTAGTCGGCGACGTTCTTGTTGAGGCCGGACGTGTCGATCTGGAGGACGTGGTCGGAGGAATAGGTCACGCGCGCGCCAAGCGCCTTGAGGATCTTGCACATCGTGTGCATGTCCGAAACGTCAGGGACGTTCTTGAGGATGCACATCCCCTTCGCGAGGATCGTCGCCGCCATGATCGGCAGGATCGAGTTCTTCGCGCCAGCGACTTCGACCGTACCCTCGAGCCGACTCGGACCTTCGATGACTATGACGTCCACGTTGATTCCTTGTTTTTAAAAAAATCCGTTAAATGCGCGCGCCGGTCCGCCGGACGGAGCTTCAAACTTTTTTGAGGACCAATACGCGAGAAATGCCCTGGTGGTCGGGGATGATTTTATCACATCGGAGTTCGCCCAAAGTCTCCGCGAAGCGTGCCAGCGGTTCCGCCTGACCCGCGCCGACTTCGAGGAGCATCAAACCGCCGGCGACGAGCCGGCCGCGGGCGTGCTCGATGATCCAGCGGAGGACCTCGTCGCCCTCAGGTCCGGCCACGAGCGCCCGATGCGGCTCGGCCTGGACTTCCGGCGGCAGCGCGTCCCAATCCAATTGCGAAACGTAGGGCGGGTTGGCGAGGATCAGATGATAAAGGGGGCGGAGTTTGGGCGACCAGGGTTCTTTGAGGTAGTCGAGCGGAACGATCCGGACCCGGTCGCAGGCGGAACTCGAGGCGGTGTTGAGCTTGGCGTAGCGGAGCGCTTCCGTCGAGAATTCGACCGCGTCGACCTGAATGCGCGGCTCCGCTTCGGCGGCCGCGAGCGCGATGCACCCGGTCCCGGTGCCCAGGTCGAGCGCAAACACGGGGTCCGCGGCGATAAAGTTCTTGCGGGCCGCTTCGACCGCCGCCTCGACGAGGAGCTCCGTCTCGATGCGCGGGATGAGCACCCCGGGCCCGACACGCAATTCCCGTTCCCGGAACGGCGCCGTCCCCAGCACGTAGGCCAAGGGCTGTCCTTCGAGCCGGTGCGCCGTGAACTCCTCGATGATCCGCTCTTCTTCGGGCTTCAGCGCCCCGCCGTCGGCGTGGAGCTGCCCCCAGGTCTTCCCGGTGGCGTGGAGCACGATCATCCTCGCTTCCCACTCGGCCGTGCGAGGGGCGACCGGCAGGAGCTTCTCCTTGAGCGAGCTCAGGAGAGAAAGGATCAAGGAGCTTCGAGCTCCCTCTCCTTGCGGACCAACGCGTCGATGACCTCGTCCAGGTCCCCGTCCATGATGGCCTCGAGGTTGTGGATGGTCAGGCCGATCCGATGATCGGTGACGCGGCGTTCGGGAAAATTGTAGGTGCGGATCTTTTCGGAGCGGTCGCCCGACCCGATCTGGGCCTTGCGCTTCTGGTCCATCGCGGACTGCTGTTCGCTCTGTATTTTTTCAAAAAGGCGCGCGCGGAGGATCTTGAGGGCCTTGGCTTTGTTCTTGAGCTGGGATTTTTCGTCCTGGCACTTCACCATGAGGCCGGACGGGACGTGCAGGATGCGCACGGCCGAGTCGGTGGTGTTGACGCTCTGACCGCCCGGGCCGCCCGAACGGAACACGTCGATCT
This sequence comes from uncultured Planctomycetia bacterium, assembly GCA_964532445.1. Taxonomy (GTDB): domain Bacteria; phylum Omnitrophota; class Gorgyraeia; order 2-02-FULL-51-18; family JAGOUK01; genus JAGOUK01. The sequence continues at coordinate 6,801 of CAZHID010000099.1, forward strand.
TGAGGTCCTCCTGACGGATGTTGACCTCGACTTCTTCGGCCTCGGGCATGACAGCGACGGTGATCGCGGAAGTGTGGATGCGGCCCGCGGCCTCGGTCTGGGGCACGCGCTGGACGCGGTGGACGCCGCTCTCGTACTTGAAGCGGCCGTAAACGCCGTCGCCGGTGATGGAGAGGATGACTTCGCGCGACCCGCCCGCTTCCGTGTCGGCCTGGCTCAGGATCTCCGTTTTGAAGCCCCGGGTGGCCGCGTAGCGGCTGTACATGCGGACGACTTCGGCGGCGAAGAGCGAGGCTTCCATGCCGCCGGTGCCGGCGCGGACCTCGATGACGACGTCCTTGTCGGCCATCGGGTCCTTCTTGATCAGGACTTCCTCGAGCTCCACAAGCTTCGCCGCGCGCCGGGGCTCGACCTGGGCGATCTCCTGCTCGGCCATCGCCTTGAGCTCCGCGTCAGCCGAGGGGTCGTCGGCCAGGTGGTGGGCCTCCGCGAAGGCCTTGTCGGCCTCCTCAAAGGACGTGAAGACGACCCGGACCTTTTGGAGCTCGCGCAGCTCTTTGCCGAGCGTGCGCATCTTGTCCATGTCCGCGGTGACGGAGGAATCTTCCATGAGGCGCTCGATCTCGTCGAGCCGCCTCATCTTGTCCTTCGCCTGCTGGATCA
>CAZHID010000100.1:0-897 GCA_964532445.1 uncultured Planctomycetia bacterium
CCTGGTGTAGAAAGGTAAGCTGGTACGATCGATCGTCCCGAATCCGGCCCGCGGTCAGCGTGAGGTCCGGCTCAGTGTCACGCCGGGGCATGACCCGGCCGCGGTCCTTGCGGAGGTGGAGGCCGGCCGTCAAAAGGAATTGAAGACGCTTGGCCTGGTGGGCGGGTTTGGGCGGCGCAAATCCCACCGTATTCTTAGGATGGATAAAGGCGGTAAAAAAGGGTCTGGGATGGCCGTTCATCAAGGAGATCCCGCAAGCTGGTCCGTGACCGCCAGAATACTGAAGGACGGACGTTTCTTTTGGAACATCGATCCGATGGGCTTCATCCCTGAACAGGATGTCACCGAATTCATTCAATCGGGTTGGATGGGACGGTACCCCTGGCCCGGCAGTCTGGTGTTGACGGTCGACGGGTTGAGGACCAATGCCGATGAAGCCGTTCTGCTGAACAAGAAATATCTTTCATGGCTGAAGCTCTTGTCCACAAAGAAATTGCTTCATTCGGTCCGTGCGATGGGCGCACACCGCGTGATGGGGACGCTTCATTGGCTTTACTCCGTGAGCGCCGCATGGCCGGATCCCTTCGTTGACGAGATCCAGGCGGTCGTTGAAAGGGTCCGCTTTTTGGGCCCGTCCGCCGACCCCGTTCTGAAGCATTCCGATCTGGCCTCCAGACTCTATGATGATCTGCACAAACGCTTGAGGGTCCAGGGTCTGGGCAGGTATCTGCTCAATTATGCCGAGGCCGAGGAGACGTACGTACGTCTGACCTTGGGCCGTTCGCGTGTCGGCGCGTCTGAAGAAGAGATCCGGAGGGATTTTCGTGATCAGGCGGTCCTGGCGATCATCCGGGACCGGTTCTCGATGGTCTTCGGTCCCGGATCCCCGCATCACAA
>CAZHID010000100.1:907-7389 GCA_964532445.1 uncultured Planctomycetia bacterium
CGGGTGGGTTACGCCGACGGATTTTTGAGCTTGAGGGTCGGTAAAGGGGATGACGAGGTACACGCAATACCTGCTCCGCGTGCCGGATCGGGACGATGGGCTTTCATGAAGATCGAGGACCCGTTCGTTGCCAAGGACCCGGGTTCTGCGCCTAAGTATGACAAGATCGGTTTTGTCGTCGGGATGCGTTATCTGCTGGCCGTCTGGGCACTTGGCAGACGCGAACGCGATCCGCACTGGGCTCTGCGAACGGCACGCTCGTCCTGGAATCTGCCGGATGCCAAGCAACTCGTCATACTCCAACGTCTGGCCGCCGACATTATCAAGGCCGAGCGGGAAGGTCGGGACCTGTCCGTGTCTTCGGCTCCTGAGAAAGACCGGGGTCATGCGAATATCAAAAGCAGATCCGATACCGACGAGTGGTGGGGCGGATGGAGGCTCGCCACGGCTTGGACCGCTTTTACGATCGTGAACGCGCTGAGGTTCAATGTCACGCGCTACTGGCGTTGGTGGGCCTCGATCCTCGCGGCCGTGGCGATCCTGATCGCCGCGATCCCCGAGATCGGAGGAGGAAGTCCGATCGGGTCTTGGAACATATTCAAGCGGTCGGAAGCGCCCAGGCCTAATTATCGGGACGCGGCGGTGGCGGTGGATCCCGATTTTGGAAGACCGGATCAACCCGCTTGGGACTTATTCGAGGTGCCCGCACGTCCGGGAGTGTCCTATTATCCGACAAGAGCCTTCAACGGCATTTCCGCTACTGGCTCTTCGGGCGGCGCCACGAACATCCTCTTTTCGGTGAGCCCCGAAACGCTGGCTTCCATGGAAGGCACCGACCGGATGCGTTATCGCTCTCTTGTCCGCAGCTGGGAACTGGAAAAGCCTTATCCCAGCCCGGGCCTTGTGATGCCCAATTGGCACCATCATGAAAAAGTTCCGTCCGAGCCCGGCCGGACCGCCGGACCGGTCGATCACGATATTGTCTGGAGCGTTTCGGGCGGGGTCGGCTCGACCGATGATCCCTTGGAGCTGTCCGAGAAGAAGCGCGGCGCCTTGCTCGATCTGCCTCCTGGAATGGGCGGATACCTCTCGAGCGCCTTGGCCGGATATGGGGCGGCGGAATTGGCGTCACCGGGCGAGGTGCTCGCGGCGTTCAGGGAATGGATGAACGAAAATTTCCATTATTCGAACGATCCTTACACCGCGATCTTTTATTCCAGCATGCGCGCCCGGCCGGATTCGGATTTTGTCAAAGAGATCACGGGCCGTTCCCCCGATGCTTTAAGGCGTTGGATGTATCGTGAGCTGGTCCTGCGTGCCGAGGCCAAAGGTCATCCGGGGATCGGGGTCATGTGCAACACCGCCGCGCCCCTTTGCGCGGCCGCGCTGCGGTCCAGAGGGATCCCGGCGAGGGTGGTGACCGGGTTCATGACAAGCGACGCTCAGGGCAAGAGCGCTGGCGGGACGATCGTGCTCGATTCCAAGGAAGCGCATGCGTGGGTCGAATATCAGGACCCTCAAACCCGGCAATGGATCGGCATCGATCCCACCGCGTGGCTTGAGCACAAGGACGTGGACGACCGTCCGCTCGGGACCGTTGAGCGGACCTGGGTCAGCTCATTGGGGCTGATGATGAGTTACCCTAAAACATTCGGAACGATCCTGCTCGCGCTGGCCGCCGTCGCGATGATCGGGTGTTTGAAGTTCGCTGCCGTGTTCAGTCGGCGTGAAACGGAGGGGACGGGCGGAGCCGCCAAGGCCGTTCTGAAGCGTCCGGCCCGGGCCCCGGTCCCGGACGAGGACACCGACGGGAGGTCCGGACCTGGAACTTCCGCGCGTATTCTGGAATATGTCCGGGCCGCTGATCGTCAGCGGATCGAGATGCTGGACGGGCCCAACCGCTTCAAAGGACCCGGAAGCGGTGAGATCCATGAACAGGCGGCCGAGATCAACGCGACCGTTTTGAACCACGACAAGGTGATCGGTGCGTTCCGCGCGGATTGGATGAACGGTTCTATACGGCTTGAAGAGGCCGAATCCTCAGGGAAGGTGCCGGGAGCCGGTGCAGCAGACCTTGGGCCGCTAGTTCATTTGAGCTTCGGGTCCGGACCGACCGATGCCGTGGGAAGCGGGTCGCGATGGAAAGGCGAGCTCTGGTCTCCGGGCGGTCTGGTCTGGAATCTGCCCCGCTCATTGACCGATGAATTGGCGGAGCATTTGAACGCCCGGCTCGGCCGTCATGAATATGAACTTGTTGCGGCTGATCCGGCCGGCGCACGCATGGCTCCCGCCAGGGAGATCTGGCGGACGTCGGATCTGCCGGACCAGGAACGGATCCTCGGGACTGACCGCATCGTGGTGGACCGAAGGGTTTATCCGCGGATCGATTCCGATCCCGTTCAAAAAGCCAATATGGAACAGTCCGTTGAATCCACTTTGACCGCCATTCACGCGGCGGAAATGGACGGGGTGTTCGCGCACCGGTCCCGTCTCGCGGCTGATCGATCACCGGTCCGGATCCGCGAGCTCGGCACCGGTTCCGGGATCGGCACTTTAACCTGGCTCACCCGTGCTGAGAGATCCGGACTCACAGTATGGATCGACGCGGACGACATCGATCGTAGGGCGATCCGCAACCTCAAAGCCAATCTGAGGATCTGGAGCAAGCAGGGGCCCAAGACTCGCAGGATCGTGTCCGAGGAAGCGGACCGGTTCACGTTCAGAGACGGTTCGGTCGTGAGGTTCCGGATCTCCACATTATCGGAAGACGCCTTTCGTCCCGAGGATGGGACCTACCGGATCGTCGTCTTTAATGCGCCGGGTGTCATAAAGCCTGAGTACCTTACGGGGATGGAAGGCGAAGAGTCTCTTGAGATGTCTCCTGCCGACCTTGTCCGCGTCGTGCGTTCAATGCTCCGGGCGGTGTCTCCCGACGGTCTGGTGCTGCTCGAAAACTCCGACGACGCATTCGATGAGGATAATTTCCCTGAGCTTCAAAGGTCGGAATGGGATGCCGAAGGCCGGATCGAAGTCTTCGGTATCCCCGTCGGGACCGATCCTGACGTGGTGCGCAATATGTTCGTGTTGAAACGCCGCGAGGGAGACCGTTCCGGCGCCCGCCCCGGCGCAAGGATGAGCGGCGGAGATATCGAGGGGCAGGGCGCCCGGGCTTTTGTCGAAGACACGATCCGGGCCATCCAAACGGAGTACGGATCCGCGGCCTATCCGATCGAAGGCCGGGAGTTGAACGCGCGGCAAATGGAGCGCGCGCTGGATCGATATAAGAGTTTCGTTGAGAGATATGCCGCTGAGGCGAAAGCTCCGATCAGGGTCCAGCACCGACGGCTCGCCCTCGGCGAATACTTACAGGAAGTTGTCGGTGATATCCGTGCGTCCGCGCGATCCCTGATCTCAGGCCAAAAAGTTTGGACATCCGCGATCAACCTCGTCGGCAACCTGGTGTTCCTGATCTCCCAGACGTATCCGCCGTTCGCGACCTACCGTGTCGACGGGGCGGGCGGGCTGAATTTGATCTACCAGCCGGACCGGGTCCATGCGTATCGGACCGGTTATCTTTGGACCCTGCTGGCGCTGTCCAGCCCCCTTTTGGGGATCATGGGATTCGTGATGGCGTTGACGATGCATGTGTATGGCCGGTTCAGCAGGGTCGGTTCGACCGGACATGAGCTCACCCACGTGCTCCAGATGGCGGTGGCGGACCGGTTCCGCCAAACCTTGCATCCGGAGATCGATGCCTAGGACTTGTTGGACCGGATCCCGGTCACCGCTTTTCAGGATCCCGTCCATCGCAGCGAGACATCGGTCCGGAGTGCGGACGGGAGGGTCAGCGCGCCGATCCGCCAAGCCCCGCCCAGCGTGGAACGCTTATCGGTCATCGCGGTCGAGATCGTGCGTGAAGCCGAAAAAGCCGCCTCCGGCCGTACGGCCGAGAGAGGTTCCGGTGCCCGTCTGCCGCGTCTGCTGTTGGCCGTTAAAAATTGGATCGTGCCGGCGGACGGGACGATCACCGAGACTTCTTTGGACCGGTCTAGCGTGGCGGAAGCACAAGCCCAAGGCATCGATCTCACGGTGCGGCTACTCGCGAGGACGGACATGACCCGGCATGTGCTCATCCAGGTGCGTGACACAAAGAGCGGCGCGGATTGGTCCGACACGTTCGAGTTGGCCCAAGAGTTCCCGGTCGGGCCCGTGGACCTGGATCGTTTGGCTTGGAGGCTCATCGACCGGCCCGGGACCTACCGTCAAGCCCTTGCGGCCCCGCGTCATCCGGGAGACCGGATCGCCGACGAATATCTGGTGCAGCACCATGTGCGGTCCGTGATCGAGGAGGCTCATGTGGACCTTCAGCGCTGGATGAGGATCCAGGATTGGACGCGCGTCCACAATGGCGGGGAGATGTTCCGCGGTCATGAAGTGGTGCTTGTTCCGGTCGAACGCGGGATGAGCCGTGAGCAGTCGGGAAGCCTGTCATTCACCGGCAAAAAGATCACGGTCCGGGCCAATCCATTCGGTCTGATGGAGAACAACATCCTGGTCACGATCGCGCGGCTGATCGCGGAAGGGGCCGACGAACCGGACTTTGAAGTCGTGCGGAAGCGGCTCATGGACGACTATTATTCCGGGTACCGGGACCATTATCTGAAGGCGACGAAGCTGCAGTACGAAGCGATGAACGCGGCCTTCTTCGGCAATCAATACGCCTACCCCCACTTGGACATCGGCATCAACGTCGTGGTGAGCCGATGGTCGGATTCCCTGACGCAGGTCCGGCTCGTGGAACGCACGCATTGGCCTCAAAGGACGTACGTGTTCATGATCGGCACGGAACCTTCCGACGCGGCGGGGGATGTGCTGGGCGCGTTCCTCCATTGGGTGCTCGACCGAAGGTCGGCCGCCGTTCCGGACCGTTTGCGGGATCAATTCGAGCCGATCGATGGGATCGCCCGCGCGCACGTGCCGGCGCTGGAGGGCGCGAGGATGGCGCAAAGATCGGACGGGGCAGAGGGAACCGGCTCAGGTGTGATCACCGCGCATGGTTGGAAAGATTGGGACGGATGGAGGGACAAGCATCTCGGGCAGCCGATGCCCTCGAATCACCGTGGGATCCTCGATCGGATCGTTGGACCCACGGTATCCCAGACCTCATGGCGGAATCTGATCGGCCGTGATCCCGCGGCATTTTGGCGTGAGGTCGATCGTCTCGACGCGCGGGCACGATCCTATATCCGGGAGGGCTTTGCCGGCGAACGGGACGCCCTTTCGGACAAAGCCCGGGCCCAGATCATCGAGTATTACCGGCGCGAGGCCCTGTTCGCTTCCGCGAGCGGAGGCATCCGTCTCCCGAGGCCGGATCCGGTGCGCCGGGTCGACGCGCCATTCCAGGCGGTATTCTTGAGCATGGCCCTGACGGCGGCCCGTATCCTGGGCCCGATGAGCATGACCGGGCATTGGCCGCTCATTATTCTGAAGGTCCTGGAACTGGGCGGTCTGGAATGGATGGATGACGGAGTGTTCATGGACCACCATTTCGCGCTGAACGCCAGGTACGCCCATCTGCTCGACACGCCCATCCTTTTGGCGATCGCCGCGCACGAGCTAGGACATAATCTGATCAGCGGTCTTATCAGCGAGGATGATGCGGTCGAAAATCCCGGCTTGCTCGCGCTCCACGAGTTTTTCTCGGAGATCTTCTCGATCGCCTATCTCGGATCGGAATTCCCCGCGGAGTTGGAGGGGTATTTTGAGATGGCGTTCGGTCAGGAGGACCGTGAGACATCGCCGCGCGAGGGGCCGCATGAGGCGGCGCGCCGGGTGATCCGATCCATCCACGCGGACCTGCGGCCGAACGCGGCGGCGGGTTGGAAGGATGTCATTGTCAGACTGGCCAAGCAATTGGAGTCCTTGGAGGGAGCGGGCCGTCTGGACCCCGCCGTTTTTGATTTGTCCGAGTTAGCGGCCGGATGGGGGCGCTCAACGGCTTCGTCCGCCGCCAGAATGTCGGACACGGAAAAGCGCGCCGCCGCCCGGGATTACGTACGCGGACATCGGGATGTGTTCCTGACACCGATCCATTTTTTCGAGACGCCGGCCGCGTTCTATATTTTCCACGGCGCATTGCACGCGGTGAACACTCCGGAAGAGGGGCATCCGGGTTTGGTGGATGCGTACGCGGTCGAGAATGTAGACACGTTTTTCTACAAAACGCCCGAATGGGAGCGTCCCGCGGATTTCTTCGAGCATGATGTCCAGTACCAGGGGATCGCGCGCGCTTCCTCGGCGGCAGGCGCTTCGCGATGGACACCTCGACCAACGGCAGCCCGCGCGCGATCGTGCCGATCGGCGCCTACGAGAAAGTCATGCCGCTCGACGTGCTGGCGACACCTTTGCTGAAGTCGCTGGTGGTCGGCGACGTGGAGACCGCGGTCAAGCTGGGCGCGCTGGAGCTCGACGAGGAGGATCTC
>CAZHID010000101.1:0-7298 GCA_964532445.1 uncultured Planctomycetia bacterium
GGGTCATCCACCCCCGCCCCCGCGAAATAGCGGGGCCGCCGCTTCTTAATTTATTTAGGAGAGATATTTGATAAAATAGGTCCAACCAAGGAGACAGGAATCTATGAAACTTTTTACCCTGATCGGAATAACGGCGGGCCTTCTTATCGCGTCTCCGGCGGACGCCGCCACGATCCGTATCGACGAAGCGCGCGTGCGTCTTGAGATGGCCGCCGGAGAGACCAAGACGGGCCAGATCCACATCTCCAATCCCACCGACGGCACCGTCGCGGTCAAGGTCTACGCGGAAGACTGGGAATATCTCGACACCGGCAACGGGGACAAGGACTTTTTTCCCGCGGGCACGCTTCCGAACAGCGCTTCGCCGTGGATCACCTACAACCCGAGCAATCTGTCGATCGAACCGTTCGGGAAGCAGACCGTCGATTACACGGTCACGGTCCCCGCGGACGCCACGGGCGGGACCCGCTACTCCATCCTGTTCTTTGAGACGGCGCTCGGTATGGGTCAGAACGAAGAAGGCGCCAGTGTTTCGGTCGCCGGCCGCATCGGCTCCCTCATGTACGTCGACATCGCCGGCACCGTCCGCCGCGAAGGCAAGATCGAGATCCTCGAGTTCACGCCCGGCAGAGGCAGCCGTCCCAACACCATCCGGACCGTTTTCAAGAACACGGGCAACACGTCCATCGTTCTGGAAGGCGAGTTCGTGCTGATGGACGCGGACGGTTCGATCAAAGCGCGCGCCAAGCTCAGCCCGATCTATTCCCGCGAGGGTTCCACCGCGTCCCAAGAAACCGAATGGGCCGGCCGTCTCGCGCCCGGTTCCTACGACGGCGTGTTCACGTTCGATCTGGGTGAAGGTGAGCTTCTGGTCGAGGAAAAAAAGATCCTGATCGAGTGACCCCAAGCTCCCGGAGACCGAGACTTCTTCCGATCCCGCCGCTCATCGCCGCCGCGCTCCTGTCGGTCCTGACCGCCGCGCCGGGGACCGCGTTCGCGGACTCGAACAGCCGCTTTTTCCGGATGGACCGCGTGTGGAGCGACCGATTTTCCTCCGGAGGTCCGGAAGAGGCTTCCGAATCCCGTCCCGAAGGCTTCCTCGAAGGGACCAGGCCTAAATCCACCGGACCCATCTCCAAATATTTTGACCCGTCCGATGAGGACGACGAAGAGCTCGTGGTGCGTGTGCCGGACCCGATCACGGTCTCCATCGCGGACCTGAGAGGTGTTTCCCGGCCGCTGGACCTGGAGCTCGGCCAGGTCGCGACGATCGAATCGCGCGGCATCCAACGGTATCTCGCGACGACCGAGGAAAAAGTGGAGTTCTTCCTTGTGAACCCGAGCGCGCTTCAGATGAAGGGCGCGGCGATCGGAACGACGATCGTCCACATCTGGGACCTGGAAGGCCGCGTGACGGTCCAGATCCGCGTGATCCCGCAGAAGTCCATCGCGCAGTACATCCGACGCAAGGAAGAGCGCGTCGAGCGCGCCGACAGCTTCAAGATCGAGTACACCAACAACCGCTCCCAGTTCTATCAGGGCAACGACTTCGAGGACCTCGCTCAGAATTCGCTCGCCTACAGCCAGGGGTTCAAGGTGACCGGCGACCTTCCGGTCGGAAAACTGGACTCGAGCGCCGAGATCCGCGAGATCGGCAACAAACCCGAGCTGTCCCATATCTCCGCCAAGATCAGCGACTTCCATTACGGGTCGGTCAAGGACGCGGACCTGAGCCTCGCCGACACGAACTTCCGTTCACAGATGCTGATCCTGCCCCAATACCGGTTCCGCGGCGCGCAATGGGAACACCGGCCGGAAGGGCGGCCCTTCAACTACACCACATTCTACGGCCGTGAACTCACCAGCATCCTGGGAACGCTGGGTTCCGCCACGGATGGCGGGCAGGAGACGCTGGATTCGTTCGCGGGCGGAGGCTTTCTTGATTGGGAGATGAACCCGGCGGCGAAGTACCGGTTCGGGTACGTGCAGGCGCATGGCCAGTCGCGCGCGGACGAGCTCAATAATCACGGCTACGAGTTCGACCAGACCTACCGGATCAGCGAGCACATGGACCTGAAGACGCATACGGGCTTTGACAGCGATCATTTTTCCAACCGGGTCGCGGGCATTTGGCGCTACCCTCAACTGCATTTCAAGTCGGAATTCCGCGACACGTCCAAACGGTTCTTCACCATCGTCGGCAACCCCGGAGGGCAGGGGGAACAGGGGCTGAACCTGGACCTCCTATGGACGATCAACGAAGCGCTCGACGCGAGGATCGCTGTGGACATCTACCGCGACCGGCAGTTCTTTCTGCCGGGCGAATATGACCGTTTCAACACGCGACAGGACGCGAGCGTCCGCTGGCGACTGGCGCCGCTTTCGACCCTGCAGTTGGACCTGAAGGATTACGAAGAGACGGCGCTGATCTCCCCGTACCGCAACAAGAACCAGGCACTCACGTTCACCCAAGGGATCCCGATGTGGGATCGCCGCATCTCCGTGTATTCGCGCCTTGTCAACGACGACACCGAGAGTTTGTCGAACTCTGAATCCAACTACCGCCGCAACACGCTGGGACTCGGACTCCAGGCGCCGCTGTGGCACGACTTTTATTTTTCGTACCAGCACAACATCAGTCTGTTGGAAGAGACGTTCGATCACACCGTCACTCATCCGCGGAGCATGATCTACGCGCTGTCCCGCCGCGCGCGCGTGGCGGACACGCCGATCACAACGGACGTCACGGTCCGATACACGGACGAGGAAGAAACGGAATCCCAGCGGAGTTTCATGATCGGAGAGGACCGTCTGGAACTTCAAGGGTCGCTGACCTACACGCTCGAGAACTTCGAGCTCTTCCTCGACGGCCGTTACGGTTCGATGCGTGCCGAGAACAGCATTCTCAACGAGGCGCGCGCGGAAGCCGAAGTCGTGACGGGAGTCCGTTACCTGTATGACACTCAGGTACGTTGGGAGCCGCAGGCGAAATTCTTCGGCACGGTGTTCCTCGACCGGAACGGGGACGGCCTTCGCCAGCCCGAAGAGTCGGGCGTCGCCGGTCAGCTGATCCGCGTCGCCGGACACGAGGTCACGACCGATGGAGAGGGCAAGTTCCAGACCCCGTCCGTCGGCGGCAAGCGCGCGACGCTGATCCTCGATCCCAACAAGATCCCTTACGGCCACACGGTCACCGGCGCTCTCCGGCGCGACGTCGCGCTCGAGGACGCGGGGAAGTCGATCGACTTTGGTCTCGTTTCACGGTCCTCCGCGATGGGACTCATCTTCAACGACATCAACGGCAACGGCAAGTTCGATCCCGGCGACTTCGGTATCGCCAAGGTCAAGGTCATCCTCGACGGCAAGACACAGAGGGTCACCGAGAATTCCGGCCGTTACCGTTTTGATGATATCCCCACGGGCACACACAAGCTTCAGATGGATCTGCGGTCCCTGCCGATCGGTTATCTTCCCGTCGGCCCGATGCGCAAGGAGTTCGAGTTGAGCGAGGGTGTGCAGTACCGCTTCGATTGCGCGGTCACCGCGGAACGGACCGTGAACGGCCGGGTCTTCACGGACCTGAACGGGAATAAGTTCCTCGACGCGGAAGAGCCCGGCGTTCCGGGCGCGCGCGTGCGGCTGGGCTCACTCGAAGCGGAAGCGGACGCGGAGGGGTATTACCTTTTCGAACGCGTGCCCGGCGGGACGCACACGCTCACGGTGGTGCCCGGATCCGCCGGCGGGTCCGTGTCGGACTTCTCCAAGGAAGTCCGCTTTACCCATGAACCGGCCCAGCTCGAGCAGCATTTACCTGTTAAGAAAAGTGAATAATCACGGCCAGTATTGTAAAAACCTGATTGACCTTTAACCCGCAGGAATGGTATAAAAAGACATGGCATTGTGGAACCGCTCTTCCTACCTCATGATCGCCCGGGTGCTGCCCATCGTCCTCGTTCTATCCGCTGGCTTCTGCTGGAAATACGAAAAACAGATCCGTCTTCAAACCGAAAAGCGTCTTAAGTCCGTCGCCAACCAGTTGGCGCAGAGCCAGATCGACCTGATGGATGCCAAGCGTGAGGCTGAGACCGCCGGCGAAGAAAAGCGTTTCCTCATCCAACAATTGGGTGAGCGTGATGAGCATATTCGGCGCCTGCTGGCTGAAATGATCCGTCTTTTGTCCGGCTCAGGGTCTGTGGACCTCGGCGAAGTCCTGGTTCGCACTCAGGCTCCAGGAGCCTGGGACGGTGTTCGTCAGGAGATGAGCAACATCGCCGCCCAGAACCCGATCGGAAGCGGCGCCGCCATGGCGATGCGTCCGGTGCCTGCCGCATCAGGCCTTCATCAGGCCCAGGTCGAGCATATCGCGATCCCCGCCGCGGCTCAGGCCGCCGTAATGGCCGGCCCCAGTCCCGCCAAACTTTTTGATTCTCTCGAGAGCCGCGGCAGCCAGATCCTCACGGTGAACGGCCAGCACCGCTTCGTTGTCATCAGCCAGGGGTCGCGTGACGGGCTCGAGCAGAACGCCGTTTTTGAAGCTTTTTCGGACCAGGGCCGCATCGGCCGTCTTCAGGTGGGAACGGTCTATGACCGGATCTCCACCGCCTCTATCCTCGACGGGGACGCCAAGTCGTTCCGTGAGGGCAGCGCCATCCGCCTCGAGCCCGCTTCAGCCTGATCTCCTCCCGCTCAATTTAGATAAAACAAGTCTTCGGGATATAAAGTCAAAACGGGCGCTTTGAGGCGCCCGTTTTGGGTTGACCGTGCCCGGGGAGGGCAACGGCAGGGGGTTAAACGCTTACGATCGTAAAAACCAATTTGGAACGGTATTGACCCGCGTCCTGGTCAGGATGGACGTTCAGGTTGTACCGCGCCGTGATGGTGTCGCTCTTACCGCCCGCGTCGGATTGATAGAGGACTTCGGTGTCGGTGCCGACAGGCTGGGACTTGGCCGCTGAGCCGTTGCTGGCCGTGGCGTCGACGCTCATCGACCCGTCGGGCAGCACCCCGCCGTCATCACTGGAAAGCGGAGTGATGAGCTCATGCGTGATCATATAAGGTTGTCCGAGGTTCGAGTTGGCCTTGATGACCACTTCAGGTGCCGCCGCATCCACGTTCTGGTCGGGGTCCTTCTGGATCGCGCCGAATTCGATATGGCCGCCGGCAGGGCCGGTGACTTCCATCTCAAAAAGAGGAAGGATGGTGCAGGAGACGTTGACGGTAACGGTGGCGGAGTTGGCCCAAGCGGCGCCGCACATCAGAAGGCTGAAGCCTGTTAGTAGTGCAATATTTCGATATTTCATTGCTCGCCCCATCCTTAGTTATCAACGCTATGTAACTCTATCAAGCAATATGAACTATACACAAAGACTATGTAAGATTCAATAGTTCTATCTAAAAATAACAATTGATAGCATATCTCATTGACTTTACTTAGGTTATGAGCGGTTTTTGTCGTAGAAATTACCGCCTTTTTCCGTATAATAGGGGACTTTAGGGAGAACCCCATGCAACTCCGAGACAAAAAACCCCAGTATCACACCGAGCCGAACGGCTCGTTCGTCATCGAGAATTACAACGAGGCGAAGCCGTTCTCTAATTTTTTGCCGGGTGTCGCGGGACCGTTCGGGATCCCGCTTTGGGCTTTTTATGTGAACCGCGGACAAGGGATCGCCAGCTTCGGCGTCGCGGACAAGGACCACGCGATCCTCCAGTTCTATCCTGCCAATCGTTCCTATGAGATGACTTCGCTGCGCGGTTTCCGCACATTCCTGAAGGTCACTCAACGCAAAGAACTGCACTTCTACGAGCCGTTCCAAAGCACGCTCCACCAGCAGAAGTACGACACGCGCCAGTCCATGCGGGTGCAGTCGCACGGCTTCAGCCTCGAGGAGAACAACAACTCGCTGGGCCTGGACGTGAAGGTGAGCTATTTCGGCATTCCGGGCGAACCGTTCGCGGGCCTCGCGCGCAAGGTCACGATCCAGAACAAGCTGGTGGTCCCCACGGAGCTTGAGATCGCTGACGGGCTGCCGGTCGTCGTTCCTTACGGCCTCAAAGAATGGTTCCTCAAGGACATGAGCCGCACGGTCGAGGCGTGGATCAAGTGCGAGATCCTGCAGGGGAAAGACCCTGTCGCGCATTTCAAGCTCAAAGCCGACCCCGAAGACCGTCCGGAATACCAGTCGGTGGATGGCACGCACTTCTACACCTCCTTCGCCGAAAGTTCCTCGCTCAAGATGCGCGGCAAGCTCCTGAGCCCGACGATCGCCGTCGACCCGGAAGCCCTGTTTGGAACGCGCCTGGACTTCACCGAGCCGCAGGAATTCCTGAGCCGCACGCCGTTCTCACCCGAAGCCCAGGTCCTCGAGAACAAGACGCCCTGCGCGTTCAGTCTGTACCGCGCGGTGCTCGAACCGGAAGAAACGATCACGATCTACACGCTGATCGGCGAGGCCGCCGAGGGCTCCCGGTTCGCCAAGGACCTGCCCCGCTTGCGCGATCCCAAGTATTTCGCGGCCAAGGAACGGGAGGCCCGCGAGGTGGTCCAGCGCCTCCAGGATTCGCTGACGACCGTCAGCGGCTCCAGCCGCTTCGATGACTATTGCCGGCAGACCTTTTTGGACAACGTGCTCCGCGGCGGCTTCCCTTATAGGATGACCGGGCCGTCGGGCGACTTTGTGTTCCATATCTACTCCCGCAAGCATGGCGACCTCGAGCGCGACTACAACCGCTTCGTCGTCCAGCCGACCTATTTTTCTCAAGGGGAAGGCAACTTCCGAGACGTCAACCAGAACCGCCGCAATGACGTCTGGTTCGAGCCCAAGGTCCGCGACCTGAACGTCCGCACGTTCTTCAACCTGATCCAGCCGGACGGGTACAACCCATTGGTCGTCGAGCAGCTCGTCCTGACGCTCGAGTCGGCGCGCGACTTCCGCAAGGCTGTCGGTAAGGTCCTCTCGGCTGCCGAAATCTCAGAACTCGAGAAGTTCCTGGAAAAACCCCGCACGCCCGGCGAGATCGCCAAGTTCGCCGAAAAGCTCCCGTCCGCCTCAAAGTCGCGTGAGAGCGCGTTGGCCGCCGTTTTCGGTTCGCTCAAACGGCTCGACACCGCGCGCCACGGCGAAGGCTTCTGGATCGATCACTGGACGTACAACCTCGACCTGCTCGAGAGTTTCCTCGCCGTCTACCCCGAAGAGCTCGAGAACACGCTCTGGCGCGACGCGAGCTACACGTATTACGAGAGCGACCACATCGTCCAGCCCCGCGCGCTCAAGATCTTCCGTCTGCCGGACGGCCGC
>CAZHID010000102.1:0-3490 GCA_964532445.1 uncultured Planctomycetia bacterium
GACCGGACTAGGGGGTCCTCTGCGGCGTTGCCTCGTAATCGCGGACGCGATTACCGGACCCCCTCCCCGCGCACGTCGGCGCAGCTGCTTTTGTGGATGTTCCTTTATGCAGCTGCGCACCTCGGCGTGAGGAATAAGACAGTTTCCTTTATGGGCACGCCTACGCTGCGCGCGCGGGAAGAGGACGACTGCCGCGTTCGCGGCAGTCTTATTCCTGGATGCGCGCTCCGACTGCGGCGTGTCCAGGCGCCTCGGCTCCTGCGTCCGGGCGGGAGGGGGGTCGTGATTTTTGGCTACTCGTTCGGGAAGTTTGGAGGATTCGTGGGTCTCTTAGCCCACGCTCGGATCGATGTTGATTGCACACACTTTGTCACCAGTGACCTTGAGAACCAAATCATGAAGACCCCGATCGCAACCGCACCCCACCACATCCGCTGCTCGAATTCCCAGCTCCAACAAAGAGAGAGCTCGCTCGATGGCGAAACAACGCTCCCCGTTTTTGGGCGGGTATCCGTTTCCACGGTTCTTCCGTATTTATGATTGGGTCGAATGGTTTTCGCCGAATATTTTTGACCATGCTTCACCATCTCTTCCCCATATTCGATTTTTTTTGGAGAAGATCACTTCGCTGGACGCATAAATCACTCGATGCTTCGATGGTCTTCCGGAGTGTTCACATTGGACATGGCGATGGGATCGACTGGGAAAGTTAAGGCGATCAGATCTGGCGCATGGGACAGAAGATCAACAAGTCCCGATCGCTGTTGCTCGAGACACTTTATGACCCATGCGCACAATCCGCCGGCATAGACCCCTGGAAACGGTTGCAGCAGGCCGCCACTTTTAAAGACCACGGATCCGCATGAGGTGCGATTACGTTCCACCAAGAGATTCAATACTTCCCGGTTTAACAGCGGCATATCACAGGAAAGCACTAAAAAATCTCGCTCGGGAAAGAGCGTATAAGCCGTGTGAAGGCCCCCAAGCGGGCCTCTCCCTGGAATGAGATCGTTGTGGACCCGGCGCCCCAAAAAACCATAATCTTTATCCGCGTTCGCGATCACTTCCGGCTCCAGGCCCAGCTTATCCAACAGTTCCAGCGAACGCTCCAAAAAAGTCTTTCCCTCCCAAAGCGCCAACGCCTTGTCCGTCCCATAGCGGCGGCTCTGGCCGCCCGCCAGAACGATCCCTTTGAGGATCAAGACGCTACTCCATGAGGATGACTGCACAGCACCCAATCGGACGTTCCGTCCGAGTAGAACTCATGCTTCCAGATCGGTACGGTCAACTTGATCCGCTCGATCGCTTCCCGGCACGCCTTGAACGCCTCGTCGCGGTGCGCGGAGGTCGCCTCGATCGCGACGGCCACTTCGCCCACTTCGATGGTCCCGATCCGATGGAGGATACGGACCGTGCCGCAGGAGTATTTGTCCCGCGCTTCCGCCGCGATGCGGCCGATCTGCTTGTTGGCCAAAGCTTCGTAGCATTCGTAATGGATCCGAAGAACGGGCCGGCCTAGATGATGGTTCCGGACCCAGCCCAAAAAAGACGCGGACGCACCGCAATCAGGATCGGGCGGGGCCGACAAAAAAATAGCCGGATCGATCCGCTCACGGGTCAGGCAGAGATTGAACACTTGATTCGTCATCCGCTCACCCGCCCGCGACCGGAGGAAGGATGGCGAGAACGGCGTCGTCCTCGACCCGCTGTTCCGGCCCGACAAATTCATCGTTCATGGCATAGCGGAAAGGCAGTTCCCGAAACGCCCCGAACTCCGGCCGCGCCAGAATCCCGCGAACGAACTCCCCCACCGACACAGGCCGCTCCAACACGATCGTCTGCTCGCTCATCTTCGCCGCTTCTCGTAATTGCGCAAAATACAGCAACTTGACCTGCATCCGATCCCTCGCTTATCTCGGGCCTTTGCCGGGTAAAAAATCCATCGAGAGATTTTGCTTTTTGCTCGCGCCGGGGCCGTCCGGCGGAATCCGCAAAAAACCATCCGCTTCCACCAGTGAAGTCAGCATGTGAGAGCCTTGATTCCCGAGCGCCTGCGCGGTCAATGCCTCGCGAGAAACGGCCGGCAATAAACGCGCTTTTAAAAATAAGTGTTTGGTGCTGTCGGTCGGGAGGGTCCCTTCGACACTGACCATCCTCTGTTCGAGGCCCGATCCTTTACGTCCGAGCATCTTGAGCAGCGCCGGATAGACATATTCGTAAAAGCAGGTAAAAGCCGCCGCGGGATTGCCGGGCAAACCAAAAATGATCTTTTTGCCTTTGCTACCGAAGTAGAGGGGCTTGCCGGGTTTTTGAGCCACCTTCCAAAAGATCGTGCGGACTTTTTCCAGCGTGAGCGCTTCCTTGGCGACGTCGTAATCCCCCACGGACACGCCGCCGAGCAGGATGAGGCAATCGCTCTCGACGAGCGCGGCGCGGACGGCCTTGCGCACTTTTTGGATCTCATCCCGAAGCGTCAGCACCCGAAAAGGCGTCACACCCATCTGCTCGAGCGCGGCGCGGATCATCCAGGAGTTGGAATCATAGATTTTTCCGGGATTGAGCTTGAGGCCGGGGGCCGTCAATTCGTTGCCCGTCGCAAGAACGGTCACTCGGGGTTTTTCGTACACCCTCACCTCACCGAACCCAAAAGATGCCAAAACTCCCACTGCCGCCGGATCTAGCAGCACGCCTTTCCTGAGCAGGATCTGTCCCTTCCGAACCTCTTCGCCCCGGCGCCGGATGTGCCGGCCGTCCTGCACCGGACGGTCAACGCAGAGACAGTTTCCTTTTATAAGCGCGTCTTCCTTGGGGATCACGGCCGTGCCGCCGCCGGGAACAAAGGCGCCGGTCATGATCCGGTACGCCGTGCCGGGCACAAGACGGACCCGCCGGCCGTCGCCGGCCTTCAAGGTTCCGGCAATCTTGAGCAACGCGGGCCTCGCGGCGGCCGCGGCGGCCGTGTCCCGCGCGCGGATCACAAATCCATCCATGGCCGAGTTGTCCGCCACGGGCATCGGAAAGGAGGCGTTCGCATCAGCCGCCAGAACGGCTCCGAAGGAATCCAGAAGCGGCTTATTTTTTGCGGCGGGGGCCGGGGCGTGACGCCGGATGAGAGCAACGGCTTCCGCGGGTGTGATCATAGCGCCGCCCATATCAACCTCACGCTCGCCCACGATATGAACCCGGCCAGAATTTTTTGCATCAAAGGCCGGGGCAGACGCCGCACGGCAACTCGTGAGCCCAGCTGGCCTCCCACAAACACAACCCCTCCAAGAAGCAGCCATTCGCTTCCGTACGCTTGAAAAATGTCGCCGCGCGCCAGAAGTCCGGCGGCGGAATTCAGTAAAATAAAAACAGCCGCGGCGCCGGAAGATTCCTTAACATCGGCCCATCCGGCCAGGATCAGCACGGGACTCAAGAAGATCCCGCCGCCGATCCCCAGATAACCGGATAAAAAGCCAAGGCCCGCGCCGACGAGCGGCTTGAGACG
>CAZHID010000102.1:3500-6618 GCA_964532445.1 uncultured Planctomycetia bacterium
CCGCCACGATCAGGTTGCAAAACAACGCGATCACCACGATCTGTGTCAAAGGCAAGGCCGTGAACGAAAGCAGCGCCAGATAGGACGACCCACCGCCAAAGCCGATGAGCGCGTAAAGCGCCGCGACCAAAAAGAACCCGGGAAATATCCAGATTGGCGCCACAGGCATCAGTGACTGCCGCCTTCCATCATCGGATAACCATGCAGCACCGCCGGAAAGATCGCCGCGAGCGTTTCTTGAACGCCGGCGGAGGAGCCCGGAAGGTTGAGGATCAGGGTTTTGCCTCTCTGGGCGGCAAGGCCGCGCGAAAGCATCGCGTACGGTGTGCGGCTCTGGCCGTAAGCGCGGCCGGCCTCCATGATGCCGGGCACCTCACGCTCCATGACCTGACGCGTCGCTTCCACCGTCACGTCCCGGGGTCCGAGGCCCGTGCCGCCGGTCGTGACGATGAGGCGCACACCTTCGTCGCACCATTTGAGAAGTTTGGACCGGATCGCCTCTTGATCGTCCGGCAATATTTCGTAAACGGGTTTGAGGCCGTAAGCTTCGAGCTTTTCCTGAATGATCTTGCCCGACTTGTCCTGGCGCGTCCCCTGATGCGTTCCGTCCGACGTCACGAGGACCGCCGTCTTGAACCCGGCCGGGATCTTTTCTTTCCGGTCGCTCTTCCCGCCGGTCTTCGAAACGAGCTTGGTCGAGATGATCTCCATGTCCTTGTCCACGGGCTTGAGCATGTCGTAGATCGTGAGCGCCGCGACCGACGCCGCGCAAAGCGCCTCCATCTCGACGCCCGTTTTCCAGGTGACCTCCACCTCGGCGGTGATCGTGACCCGGTCCGAGCCGACCTCAAATTGGATGTCGACCCAGTCGATCGGCAGCGGGTGGCAGAACGGAATGAGATCGAAGGTTCTCTTGGCCGCCTGAACGCCCGCGACGCGTGCCACGGTCAGCACGTCCTTTTTGGGCAGATCGTTTTTTTGAAGGCGGCCGATGGCTTCGGGTGTGGCGGTGATCACCGAGACCGCTTTGGCCCGGCGAAGACTCGTTGTTTTGGCAGAGATCGATATCATGATTAAAATTATCCTCCTAAACCCTGCATGACGACCGACGCGGAGGCATCGCCTTGCGCGGAAGCGTTGGGGCCCTGGTTGGTGAACGGCGTGTCTTTAAATTGGTTTCCGGCCGGCTTGATCCGCACCGATTCTCTCAAGGCTTCGATAATGGCTTCGTCCGGCGCGTCCTCCCTGAGCAGAGCCCCGAGCGGAACTTCCACGTCCGAAAAAAGGCACGGCCGGATCCGCCCGTCCGCGGTCATCCGAATCCGCGAACACTGGCCGCAAAACGATTCGGTGAGCGAGGCGATGAGCCCGACCTTCCCTTTTCCGCCCGCGATCTTGAACGTTTGCGCCACCTGATCCCCGCGGTCCGATGCTTCCTCAAGCACGAACCTCTCGCGGATGATCTCACGGATGGCGGAGATCGGGAACACGAGTTCCGGCACCCACCCCGATCCGCACAGCGGCATGAATTCGAGAAACCGCACCTCGATCGGGTGATCGTACGCCATCTGAACGAACCGGACGACCTCGTCCGCCGTGAGCCCCTTCATGACCACCATGTTGAGCTTGACCGGGAACCCCATCTCGATCGCCGCGTAACCAGCCTCGAGCACCTGGCTGTACGCGTTGACCTGCGTCACGGCTTTGAACCGGGCCGGATCCAGACTGTCGAGACTGATATTGATCCGGTCGAGGCCGGCGTCTTTGAGGGGTTGGAGCAAAGGCTTGAGGCGGCTGCCGTTGGTTGTGATCGATACGTCGCGGAGCGAGGTCTGCACCTTGATGTCCCGGACGATGTCGACGATGTCGTGCCGAAGGAGCGGTTCCCCGCCGGTCAGCCGTACCCGCTCGATCCCGACCGTTTCCGACAAACGGATCAGCCGGACGATGTGCTCCCGATCCAAATAGGAGGGACGGCCCATGGGCGCATAGCCGTCGGGTGGCACACAATAAGTGCATTTAAAATTACAGGCATCCGTCAGCGACACCCGCAGGTAGGTGATGTGACGGCCGAAGGTATCGACGAGCGGAGCCCTCGCAAGCGCGGGGGCGTGGGTGGTCAAGGACACGTTTCTCCTTTCCAAATGTCCCGATACTTTTGATAAAAAAGCACCGGGCGCGGGAGGGCGGGCCGTTTCCAGCGCCGCCCCTGTCGCTCCGAAGACCCTAACGCGCTCACGCACGCCGGCAGGTCCGCGGAATCGGAGATTGTTTTGCGGATCACCCCCTAATGATCACGCGGCGCACCTTCATGTCAACCAACGGTTGGTTTTTTATACGCGGAGACGGAAGTCCTCAAAAAGAAGTTCCAGCCTTACTCTCAACGGTCCAGGGATCAGCTCATCCGGCATCCCCCGATGCTTCAATCCTCCGTCCGCGCAACCCGTGGACCTGAATGCCTGAAGGACATAACGGCGCACTCCCATCCTGCTCAGCTCGCCGGCGATCTCCAATATCTGACCCTCGGTCAAAAGGTCCGGATGCACGGTGGTCCGGATCTCATGATCAACGCCGCTTTGTAACAGCAAAGCGAGACTTTGGCGAGGTCCATCACCGCTGCCCCGGGAGCGCGTGACCGCTTCGTACCGGTCGAACGGCGCCTTCACGTCCATGCCGACCCAATCGCACCACGGCAGCGCCGCCTTCAGCCGGTCCGGATACATCCCCGTCGTGTGCAGCGCGATCTCAAAGCCTAGGTCTTTGACCGCCCGCATCGCAGCCGGCAGCGCTTCGTGAGCGGTCGGTTCCCCGCCGCAGAACACCACTCCGTCCAACAGGCCCTTCCGTGTCTTTAAAAAATCTAACACCCGGCCGAACCCGCCGTCACCGCTCACGTCGTCCCCAAAGGACCATAAGTGGGAATTGTGGCAATACCGACACCGCCACGCACAACCTTGCGTGTAGAGCACCGCCGCCAGACGACCCGGAAAATCGATCGTCGTGAACGGCGTGATCCCGCCGATCGGCAGCCTAGGCGCAGGCCGGGCGGCAGCCGGCTTCGCGAAGCCCGAGCTCTGAAGGTTCAACGAAGTGCCTGCGTTCATAGTGTTCACTTTTT
>CAZHID010000102.1:6628-7246 GCA_964532445.1 uncultured Planctomycetia bacterium
TCACTTTTTTTGCCCGGATTGAACTCTGACACCGGCCGGTGATACCCCATCACGCGCGTCCACACTTCGCACCGCTGCCGTTCCGAATCCTCCAAGCCGACCACGGCCGCTTCCCTGCTCATTGTCATTCCCTCCCTATGATTGTACGCCGCCTTGAACTTCATTCCCGTCCGCCTCGGCGCAGCTAAGCTGCGGCATGCGCCTCCTCGGAAACGTGCTTGCGCCGCAAGATCTCTTCATCGCACCGGGGGCAGAATTCATGCTCGCCGGCCAGGTAGCCGTGCGCCGGACAGACCGAGAAGGTCGGCGTCACCGTGATGTACGGCAGGCGGAACCTCTCCAGCGAGCGGCGGACCAGGTTCTTACAGGCCTCAGAGCTCGATAGACGTTCCTCCATGTACAGGTGCAGAACGGTGCCTCCTGTGTATCGGGTCTGCAAGCCGTCCTGCCGCACGAGCGCTTCGAAGGGGTCGGCCGTGAAGCCCACCGGCAGCTGGGTCGAGTTGGTGTAATAAGGCCGTTCCTCGGTCCCAGCATGCAGAATGCCCGCGAACCGCTTCTTGTCCTCTTTGGCAAACCGGTATGTGGCGCCCTCCGCGGGACTGGCTTCCAGGTTGT
>CAZHID010000103.1:0-3291 GCA_964532445.1 uncultured Planctomycetia bacterium
CTTCCGGCTGCGCGATCAGGTTCGCGATGACCCATTTGGCCGTCGCGCCGTTCATCTGCCAAACTCCCGCGGCCTTGCCCAGACCGTTCTGCTCGATCATGCCGGCCGTGGCCGGACCTCCGTTGCCTTTACCGGTCTCGATCATGGAGGTCGCGACCATCGCGGCCGCCATGCCCCGGAACTGTTCTTCGAACAGGGTCCGCCGGGCCGGATCCGTCTCGGCACCGGGTGAATACCCTGTCAACGCGGATTCGCTGATCATCAACTCGGACATCATGGGAGCCATGGAGCGGTGGAACGCGCCGACATGTTTCGGCAACACGAGATCGGACGCCTGTTCCATGCGGCCCAGCAGCGTTTCCGGGAAAGCGGGGGCCAAAATGACGGGAGCCACGGGCTCAACGGACACCGCGGGGCCCGTGAGCGCGTTCGGCTGGGCGCTCGGGATCGCCGTAAGGGCGGGCACAACGACCGTCTCCGCACCGTTCCGGTTAAAAAGTTCCCGTGTCTGCTCGACCGCGCGGTCGATCCCGGCCTTCCACCCCGATCCCGCGTAAAGGACCACCGCGACCATCAGGCTCTGGAAGATCGTGTTCATCCCGGACATGAGCTCGGCTTGACGCGCGAGTCGGAGCCGTTTGGCGAGATGGACGGACATCCCCATGGAAAGCGCCAGGAACCCGAAGGTCATCCACCAAAGAGCCTTGGGAAAAAGGTAGGACGTCGTCATCGCCAGCAGGCTCGAAGTGAGCGCGAGGGAGGCGTTCCGATAGAACCAGTTCTGAACGCGGACAAAAACGGTGCGGAGCCTGCGGACCTCAGGACGAACACGCGCGGCCGCGTCCGCCGTGGGAGATGCCGTCATCCGCGCACCCAAGACCGCTTCGGATCGGCCGGCCGCTGAAAGGATCCGGGCCGATTCGCTCCCGAAGACGCCTTCGATCACGCGGACCGCGGCCGGGTCCCCGGCGGCGCTCAAGCGCGCGGCGGCGGCCTGCGCGCGCAGACCGTCACGGACCTTCGCCGGACCGCGGGCGGTCCGGAGTTCTTTTTCGTCACGCTCCATGTCCGCAAGGCCGGAGCGGTCAGCGGCGGCGGCCAATTTGCGGCGCGCGACCTTGAGCGGAGCCAAGAGCAGCGTCTCATATTTCGCCTGGTCCGTTTCGTACTCCACCATCGGCGTGAGGACCGCGTAGGACCAGTCCTCGGCGCGCATTAATTTTTCCAGATGCGCGGTGTGATAACCGCCGGTGATAAGGACCGCTGTTTTGGCGCCTCGCGCGGCGATCGCCGACTTGGCGTTCGCGATGAAGGCACGGTCGCGCTTGTCCACGAGACGGTAAAAAAGTTCGATCGCGTACCGCGCGTCCTCGAGCGGGGTCTCGTAAGGGGTCAGGTCCTCTTCGTACCCGAACCCGGAAAGCTGACGGTTCAAGAAGCCCAGGATCAGCGGGGTCGGCAGATCGCTCTCATTGACCTTGAGCGTCCGGAACTCGTCCGACGACATCCGGATGCGGTAAGCCTTCTGCAGCAGCCCCAGGAAGCGGTCGCACACGCGGAGCATCCTCGCATCCTCGTTGTCCTTGAGCGCGTCCCGGTAAACGGTGTCCTCGAGCCGCTCCATCTCCATGATCAGCGCGGTCATATCGATCCTGGAAAGGTCCTCGAGGTACTTGAAGTAGGCCCCCAGCATCATCAGCGACTCACGGGTCCGGCCCGAGCGCGCCAAAAGATCGTTGAGCAACGCGAGTTGAGCGACCGGGCTGACCCGCGCCTTCCGCCGCGCTTCCGCGTAGGCCTTGAAGTCATCCCCGCCCCGGTCCGGGTACACCGAGGTGATGAGAACTTCTTCCTCAGCTTGAGCCCGCTCGAAGTGGATGCGCTTTTCGGCGGTCTTAAGCCCTACAAGCTCGCGGAACGCGGGAAAAGCCTCCAGGTCCACGCCGACGCCCTGCGCGAGACCCAGAAGTTTTTCGGTCCGCACGCTGAAGTCCGCCGCGGACAGGTCCCCTTGCGCGGCGGATCCCGGACCGGCCGATACACCGAGCGCGGACTCATAATCCAAAAGATGCCGGGGGTAGACCCTGTTCTTCACCCGGCCGAGCGCGAGCGAGATCCGGCGCAGGTACGGGAGGGTGTCCTTGCGATGACGGACGATCGTGTCATAGACCTTGAGGCTCTGGCGGTACAGCGCTTTTTCCTCGATGCCCTCGAGGCGCATCGCGTGATCGGAAGTCAGGTTGAGGTATTCCTCGCCGGCGATCAGACCCTCGTAGAGCAGACGCCCGGCCGCGCGCGTCCATTGTTCATGCGTGCCGACCGACTTGAGCCGGTCCAGCGTCACGTCGCCGGAACCGCCTTCGACCAGGACCAGCTCCACCGGATAACGGGTCATGATCTCGTCCAAAGCGGCCGCGAGACTTTTTTGCCCGCTCAAATTGGAATGCGCGTCCTGAACGTGGAGGATGGAGATCCCGGAACCGCCGGAATGGACGGACTGGACCGAAGCATGGGTCACGGGCAAGCGCGCCTGACCCGGATCGGACGGGAAGACTTGCCGGGCTGAGGAGGACGGGATGGGACGGGCAGCCGCGCCCGAAACGCTGCCGACAGCGGACGCATACGCTTGAGCGGCTTCCGCCGACACAAATGCAAAACATACCGCAATCGATATAAAACGTTTTAAGATTACGCGCACACCCGGGCCATTCATGGAACTGCTTGAACCCCCTTTTGCCGATCAACCCTATAAGTACTTTTCGAGAAAAGTACTTATATTCTATAAGGCTTGCATAGCCTTACATACCTTGGTCAAAGTATGGCTTACCGTTCAATGAGTTTCAAGGAAAGGCTTAAAGAAAATCGGGAGCCCGAGGTGCCGCTCCCGATGGGGGGGTGGGGCGGGTCAGAGCGCTTTAAGAGCGCTGCGCGAGGCCAAGCCCATAGTGACGGCCTGGGCGGCCGCGGTCAGGGCCATGCTTTGCGTCGCGGCGGTCTTCGCGATAGTCGAGCCGGTCTTCCTTCCGGTCCCGGCGGTCCTCCATCCGGTCGCGCTTCCCCCCGTCATGACGGGCATCCCACCGGTCCTCACGCCGGTCCCGGTAGTCTTCCTGGCGGTCAACGCGGTTTTCGCGGAAGTCCTGACGGCGGCCCGGCTTGTCCTGGCCCGGATTCTTCTGGGCCCATTGCTCCCGGCGCTTCTCCATCACCTCTTTGAACTGCTCAGGGTTTTCCTCACGCAGCTTCTGGAAGTACGCGTGGCGCTCCTCGCGGTTGGCGAACTCGGGGATA
>CAZHID010000103.1:3301-4180 GCA_964532445.1 uncultured Planctomycetia bacterium
GTGTCGTTACCGCGCGGCCGCGGTGTCTTCGGCAAAAGCGGGTTGAGCGGCAAAAGCTCCGATCATCACCGCGGTGATCGCCGCCAACAACAGCGGATTTTTTTTAGACGTGTCCATAAGAGCCTCCTGGTTGTGAGAAAAGTCCCGGTTTTCTGTCCGGTCACTCTTTAGACGCGGAACGGCCGCGCCGGTTTAGTCCCGGCGCGGCCGTTATTGTTAGTCGTATCGATCTTTAGCGGATTACGCGGAGATGCGGCTGGCCCTCAAGGATTCCACGAGGCGGCGGTAATCCATCGGGACCATCTTCGGAAAGCGGTACACGTAGCTGCGGCCGGACGTCTTACGCAAACCGGCCTGGACCGCGTTCGGGTCGCTCAGAAGCCGCGCGGCCGTTTCAAGAACACCGATGGTCGTTTCGGCGGCGGCGTCGAGCGCGACCGTCCAAAGGTTCGGGTCCTGCTCCGCGGCGTTCGCGTCGGCGGCCGATTGCGGCGCGATCCAGACCGCGGGAACGCCCGGGATCCCCCATTCGGAGGCCGCGTCGGCGATCCTCGCGGAAGCGTCGGCGGACGACGCGAAGATGATCCGGTCCCCGAACACTTCCGCCTCGGGATGTTCACGCAGCAGCGCTTCGCGGGTGCGGATGCCGGGGTCGCGGACGAGCAGCGCGGAAGTCAGGCGGCCTTCGGAAACGCGTTCCAGATTTTCCACGCGCATCCGGTACGGCAGACCGCCGTCCTTGGCGAAGACTTCCAGGTCGGTCACGAGCAGGGCTGCGTCGCGGAGCGCGGATGTCTGCTGATAAGAAGGATCGCTCGCGGCGAAGGGCGTCCTGAACGGCATCGGTCCGAACGAAGCCGCCAGGCCCGCCGCGTCGCG
>CAZHID010000103.1:4190-5093 GCA_964532445.1 uncultured Planctomycetia bacterium
AAACATCAAGGCTGCGGGGGGGGGGTGGGGGGGGGTACGCTCGGCGCACCCCCCCACCCGGGGGCCCGCGCCAAATCGGGGGGGGGGCGCCGCCTCGGGCAGCGCGCGTTCGGACAATTCGGCAAGCCGTTCCCAATCGTCAGCGGTCCAAAGGTCCGCGGAAGGCGCGCTCATCATCCGGCCGATCACCTGCTGAAGCAAGGCTTCGGCGCCGGTGCCTGAAGTTTCCATCGCGCGCATCCACTCGGGAAGCGAGTCGACGCCTTCCGTCGCGTCGACGACCCATGAAACGCCCGCGGAACGGAGGCGATCGGCGGCAGCCGCGTTGTCGGTGCCGTCCGTGATCCAGAAAAGGAAGCGGTCCGGGTTCGCGGCGCGTCCAGACCAGGTCTGCCAGGAATCGATCCAGGCGCGGCGTTGTTCTCCGTCCTTGATCAGCACGCCGATCTGCGGCGCGTTATCGATCAGGGACGGAACAGCGAGGCGCGCGCCCGACGTAAAACGCTTGAGCGACATCGCCTGACCTTCGTTCAGAGCGATACGGCCGGCGGGCTTTCCGCCTTCGCTGAGGATGAATTCATTCTGAGGGCCTTCGACCCACACGGCCTCGAACCCGTTCCCTTGGGCGTGGAATTTTCCGTCAGGACCCCGGTCGAGGAGCAGGGTCCGTCCGCCCAACTTGTCTTCTGTGATCCGGACACGGCCGCTCAAAAGTATCTGCAGTTTCCACGTGGAGACAGGGACCGCAATAGGTTCAAGAACAGGCGCGGGCGGAACCGGGACCGGCGCGGGTGCGGACACGGGCACGGACACGGACACGGGCGCGGGCACGGGGGCAGACACTGGAGGGGGTTGAGGCGCCCGAGAGGTGGGGGGCGGCAATTTTAAATCGGGTAGAACCGG
>CAZHID010000103.1:5351-7228 GCA_964532445.1 uncultured Planctomycetia bacterium
GTGGGGGGGGCGGGGGGGGGACCGCCGCGGCCGGAGGCGCTGTGAGAACCGGCGCGGCCGTCTTGAGTCGCTGTCCCTGGAGAGCCGCGCTGACATAGTCCGGATACCGCGCCTTGAATTTTTTGAACTCCGCCGAACGGAGCGGGAACGGATCGGGCAGCGGGTCCTTCAGCTTGGCGCGGACCCACCCCGCGAACCGTCTGACCTGACGCACACCGAATGTGAGAAGCTTCCAGGAAATGACGGCGACAAAAACAGCGGCTCCGATGAGCAGGCTCGCCACGATCGTCGCGGCGGGCTCCTGCTGCAAGAGGATATCGACCGTTTGAGGGCTCAAATAATGCGTCAAAAATCCGTGACCTTGGAACACGAGCGATGTCGCCAGATCCGGCGCGTATTTGAACAGGGCCCATCCGGCACCCGCTGAAGCGAGCACTGATAAGAGCGTGGAATACCCGAGGGTCTTCGCGGCGCGGCCGGCAAAACCAGGACCGGACGCGGCCGCTTCGGCCGGCGAGGCCGCGGCGGGAACGGCCTTGGACGGACGGCGGAAGACCTTGGCCGCGACGCCCTGGATCCGCTGCTTCCAGCGGTATCCCGCCGTGACCACGTTCGGAAAGTCCGCTCCGCGCGGGGATTCCGTCGACGCGGTCCGGGTCTGCGGATACGTGTTGTCCCAGCGCCACAGCTGATGCACGCCGAACACCCGGGCCAGCGCGACGCCGATCCGTTTCCCGAAAAGACGGACAAGCCACCGTTCGGCCCAGCCCGAAACGAGCGCCACACGGTGGTGGGAAATGGCCATCTCCGCGATCACACCGTCCGTCAGGTCATGGAGTTCGCCGATCCAGTTCCAGGCGTTCATGCTGAGCCCTGATTCCCCTTCCGCGATCATATGCTTGTCGCGGAAAGCTTCCATGCGATCGGTGAGATAGATCAGTGGGGGCGGGCTGTCGCTCAGGTCCTCGGGATGGAACGGCGCGCGGCTCCGGTCGCCGCGGACCTTCACGTGCGCCTGCGCCTGACCGCCGTTGGTCTTGTTCATCACGTACTGCTTCACGACCATCGCGTTCTCCTTGGCGCGCTTCGCGGCAAAGATGCCGTCCTCGGATTCGCCGACACGGTGGATCGTGACGAATCCGCGGTACGCCCCGGACACGAAGCGGTGCAGCCCCTCCTTGATCGAATCCCCGCCCCAGAAGTTCACACCCAGGAACCCGTAAGAGAGCGAGAACAGCGTGCGGTTGAAGCGCTCCAGCATCACTCCGACATAACCTTCATCCAGGAACAGCTCGCTGCGGGGTCCCATGAGACGGTCCAGCACCGGAGCCTTGTAGATGAACTTGCGGACAAAAAGCGCGAACCCCCAGACCAGGAACACCGCGAAGAACCCGCCGAGCACGCCTCCCACATAGGCCCCGAAGGCGACGGTGGCCCATTTGAACGGCTGCAACCCCAGCGGCGCCAGCACGAAAAGATAGAACAGGAACACCAGCTCCGCGTTCAGCCACTCGGTGACGTTCCGCGCCCGGTATTTGGCCGCGGCGACCAGTTCCCGCTCGGCGGCGGGACGGGAGGCGTCATCGTCATGGATCCCGCCCCGGATGATGCGCTCCGGCGCTTCCTGTTGATAGGCGATGAGCTGGGCCTCGCGGAACGCGGCCACGTCCCCTTTGTCGATCGAGTCCTGAAGGCCGAAGGGACGCTCTCCCGTCTCCTCGGCGATGTCCAGAAGTTCCTGGAGGATCCCCATCCGGATCTCCATCAGTGTGGCCTGGGTCGCCGCGATCTCGGCACTGGCGGCCTCGCTGACCCGGGCGCGCCAGCTCCGCTCCCCGTCCGCGTCCCCCGACGCGTTGGATTAATTCTGGGACGTC
>CAZHID010000104.1:0-4349 GCA_964532445.1 uncultured Planctomycetia bacterium
GGTGTTGGGCTTCACGGGCTTGATGATGTCGACGTTGCTCTTGATCGCGGTCGCGATCGGGCCGCAGCCTTCGGCCTGGGCGCAGTAGAGCTTGGCGTCGACCTTGTCGATGATGCCGAGCTTGGCGAATTCGTGGAAAGCCTTCCAGATCTTGGTGAGGAGCGAGCCCGAAGCGGCCGGGATCACGACATGCTTCGGTGTCTTCCAGCCGAGCTGCTCGACGATCTCATAGCCCATCGTTTTTGAACCCTCGGCGTAGTAGGGGCGGATGTTGATGTTCACGAACGCCCACTTGTACTTGTTGGCGACCTCCGAGCAGAGCCGGTTCACTTCGTCGTAATTGCCCTCGACGGCGACCAGGTTCGGGTTGAACGCCAGAGCGCCGACGACCTTGCCGATCTCGAGGTTGGACGGGATGAAGATGTAGCGCTTGAGCCCCGCGAACGCGGCGTTGGCCGCGACGGAACCGGCGAGGTTGCCGGTCGATGCGCAGGCGACGGTGTCGAAGCCGAGCTCTTTGGCTCTCGTCAGGGCGACGGACACGACGCGGTCCTTAAAGGAGAGGGTCGGGTGGCAGACGGAGTCGTCCTTGATGTAGAGCTCGCTGACGCCCAGCTCCTTGGCGAGGTTCGAGCAGCGGAAAAGCGGCGTGAAGCCGGCGTGGAAGCCCACGGTCGGCTCGCCGTCGATCGGCAGGAGTTCCCGGTAGCGCCAGAGCGACTCCGGCCGGCTCTTGATCTTCTCGCGCGAAATGTCCTTCTTGATCCGGTCGTAGTCATAATCGACTTCGAGCGAACCGAAGCAATATTCGCAGACATAGATCGCCTCGGCCGGATAAAGCCGATGGCACTCGCGACACTTAAGACCTTTGATATAACTCATGATTTGCCCCAACTATAACAAACAACCGGACCTCTGTCATGCCCGCCCCAGGGCGGGCTTGATGCCTTTTTACGGCTTGAGATCACCCTTCAAAATACTGGATCATGCTGATGTAACGCTCGCCCGAATCCGGAAAGATCACGGCCACGTTCTTGCCGGCGCCCATCGCCTGGGCGGTCTTGATCGCGCCCCAGCAGGCCGCGCCGCACGAAAGTCCCGCGAAGATCCCCTCGAGCTTGCAAAGCTTTGACGCCGTCTGGTACGCGTCCTCGTCCGAGCAGCGGATGATCTCGTCCACCACGTCGCGGTTCAGGGTCTGCGGCACGAAGCCGGCCCCGATCCCCTGGATCATGTGCGCGCCGGCCTTGCCGCCCGAGAGCACCGGCGAGGACGCGGGCTCCACGCCGATGATCCGGACGTTCGGGTTGTGCTTCTTGAGCACCTCGCCGATGCCGCTGATCGTCCCGCCCGTGCCGATGCCGGCGACGAACGCGTCGACCTTGCCGTCGAGGTCCGCGAGGATCTCCTTGGCCGTCGCCTTGCGGTGCGCGGCGGGGTTGTCGGGGTTCGTGAACTGGCTCGGCATGAAGCCGCTTTGGCTCTCGCGCACGAGCTGCTTGGCTTTTTCGACCGCGCCGGCCATCCCGGCGTCCACCGGGGTGAGCACGACCTCCGCGCCGTAGGACTTGAGGATCTGAAGACGTTCGAAGCTCATGTTGTCCGGCATCACGAGCGTCACGTGATACCCGCGCGCCGCGCCGACCATCGCGAGGCCGATGCCGGTGTTGCCGCTCGTCGCCTCGACGATCCGGGAGCCGGGCCGTACGAGGCCGTTCTTCTCGGCCTGATCGATCATGTTGAGCGCGATCCGGTCCTTGACGCTGCCGCCCGGGTTGAAGACCTCGAGTTTGGCGTAAATGTCGGCCGATCCCTTAGGCGCGACGCGGTTCAGACGGACCATCGGCGTGTTGCCGATGAGTTCCGTGATGGATTGCGCGGGGCGCCTCATACGACCTGGATCTCCTCGGCGGTCACTTGGTCCCCGGCGATCTTGAAGGACTTGAGGTCAGGCTTGTTCATATCCGCCAGCGAAACGATGAGGTAACTCACGTCAGGATAGAACGCCATCTGACGGTCGGTCTGCGACGGGTCCGCCGCGGACGCGACGTGGGAATGGAAGATCCCGAGCAATTCGAGCCCGTCGCCGGAGATGCGCTTGAAAGCCTTGAGCTGCTGTTTGGGGTCCATCGTGTAGGTGACGGTCGAGTGGTCCATGTTCTCGATCGCGATGAAGTACTTGCCCTCGCCGTCCTTGCCGGCCAAAAAGCCGCACGCCTCCTGCGGGTACACGCTCTTGGCGTGCGCGATCATCTCTTCGTGGATGGCTTTGGCGATCTTCAGCATCGGTTCTTCAGCGCCCTTTATTTGGGACCGGGCCGGTTGTGCAGCCCGCATTCCTTGTGCTCGGGATTTTCCCACCACCAGCGGCCGGCGCGTTCGTCCTCGCCTTCCTTCACCGCCCGGGTGCATGGATCACATCCGATCGAGCGGTAACCCTGGTCAAAAAGTTTGTTGTACGGGACCTTGTTCTTCTTGATGTAGTCCCAGACGCGCGCCTCGTCCCAGTCCGCCAGCGGGTTCACCTTGACGATGCCGCCCTGCGAGAGGTCGATCTCGATCTTCCCGGTCGTCGTCCGCGTGACCGACTGGCTCCGCCGCATGCCGGTGATCCAGGCGTCGCAGCCGGCGAGCGCGCGCTTCAAGGGCTCGACCTTGCGGATCCGGCAGCATTCCTTGCGGTTCTCGACCGATTCCTTGAACGAATAAAAACCCTTGGCCCGCGTGAGCGCCTCGACCGCGGCCGCCTCGGGAAAAAATGTCTCGATCACCGCGCCGTACTTGAACTTCACCGCGTCCATCACCGCGTACGTCGCTTCAGGCAGACGCCCCGTGTCGAGCGTGATGATCCTGGCCTTGGGGTTCACCCGCACGGCCATGTCGATGAGAACGACGTCCTCAGACCCGAACGACGACGCGATCACGACCTTGTCCCCGAACGTTTTGTACGTCCAGGCCAGAAGCGCTTCGGGCGTCTGTGCCTCGAACTCCCCGCTGAGCTTGGCCGCCTGTTCGGGTGTCATCAAGCCTGCAGGATGATCCCGCCGCCAGAGACGCGCTTGTTGTCGACGAGCACGAAGCGGCCCGTCTCCTGGATCTCGTTGAACGGGTCGAACACGATGTCCTTCTTGAACTCGAGCTCCAGTTCCGCGACCTCGTTCTTGGCGACCTCGTGGTGGTCCTTGGAAACTTCATCGAGCGTCGAGGAATTGATGACGCGCACGACGTTCTTCACCTTGCACTCGATCTCCTGGGTCGTGAGCTTGATCTGGTAGGTCTTGCCCTTGGCCAGGTGCTCCTCGCCCATCCAGAAGATGTTCGCGCGGAAATGTTTGCCCACGAGCGGCTTGGCGGACGCGTGCACGCCGACCTCACCCCGCTCGACAAAAAGCTGGTCCTCGACCGTGATCCCGATCGACTCCCCCGCTTCCGCTTCAAGCGGCTCGGCCGCGTTCCAGCGCTCGATCGCGCTCACGACCGCCGTCTTTTTGGACGGCAGGAAAAGGATCTCATCGCCCTTCTTGAGGCGGCCCGACTCGATACGGCCGGCGAAGTAGCGCTTTTCGGAATCAAAGCGGTACACGTCCTGCAGCGGGAAGCGCAGCGCGCGCGTCGCCGCGTCCTTGTGCGAATCGATCGAATCCAGGATCTCGATGAGCGTCGGGCCCGAGTACCACGGCATCTGCGACGTGCGCATGACGACGTTGTCGCCGACGTACGCGGAGATGGGGATGAACGCCTTGGGCGTCACCTTGAGCGTCTTCAGGTAGTTCGTGTAATCGGACACGAGCTTGTTGAAGTTCTCCTGGCTGTAGCCCATCAGGTCCATCTTGTTCACGATGACGATGATGTTCTTGATGCCGAGGAGCGAAAGGATGGTCGCGTGCCGCTTGGACTGTTCGCGCAGGCCCTCTTTGGCGTCGATGAGGAGCAGCGCCGCGTCGGCGCTCGAGGCTCCTGAGATCATGTTCTTGAGGAATTCCTTGTGGCCCGGAGCGTCGATCACGCGGTACGTGCGCTTCTTCGTCTTAAAAAGCACCTGCGACACGTCGATCGTGATGCCCTGGTCCTGCTCTTCCTCGAGCGCGTCGAGCAGGAAGGCGTACTCGAACTTGACGCCGCGGTCGACGCAGATCTGCTTCACGTACTCCAGTTTTTGCGGGAGGATCGAGTCCGTCTCGTGCAGCAGACGGCCGACGAGCGTGGACTTGCCGTGGTCGACGTGACCGACAAAAACGATCCGAAGCTCGCCGGACTGGTTGGGGTGTTGATGACCGTTGGTTTGGCTCATGGTTTTACCTGTTTTTATCAAATATCGTTTCGGACGCAGTCCCGGCGTTGCCGGGGCC
>CAZHID010000104.1:4359-7169 GCA_964532445.1 uncultured Planctomycetia bacterium
GGAAGCGGGCGTCACGGTGCGGTGGGCGTCCGAAGCGTTGCCGTTGATGCCTGACATCACATGTATCCTTTCGCGCGGAGTTTTTGCATCGCGTAGCGCTGGGAGTGGTCCTGGTCGCGGCCCACGCGCTCGGAGATCTTGGTGTTCTTGAGTTCCTCGATCACCTTGTCGATCGTGTCGGCGTTGGACTCGACGGGCTTGGTGATCGGCTGGCAGCCGAGCGTGCGGTAACGCTTGCCGTTCTTGGCGAAGTAAAGGTCCACGAGAGGGATGTTCTCGCGTTTGACGTAATTCCACACGTCCACTTCGGTCCACTCGAGCAGCGGATGGATGCGCACGTGCGTGCCCGGGTCATAATCCGACTGGAACTGGTTCCACAGCTCCGGGGGCTGGTCCTTGTAATTCCACTCAAAGTCGATGTTGCGCGGCGAAAAATATTTCTCCTTCGCGCGCGTGCCGTCCTCGTCGCGGCGGATGCCGACGAACAGGCCGTCCCACTTTTCCTTTTCGATCATCTGCTGGAGGGCGACGGTCTTCATCTCGTGGCAGACGGTCACCGCGTCGTTGTTGGCGTAGCTGACGCCGCGGTCCTTGGCGGCTTGATTGACGCCGACGATGAGCTTGAGCCCCCATTCCTTGGCGAAATGCTCGCGGTAAGCGTACATCTCGGGGAACTTGAACGTCGTGTCGATGTGGACGACCGGGAACGGCACTTTTCCAAAAAAAGCTTTGCGGGCGAGCCAAACGTTCACGCAGGAGTCCTTGCCCATGGACCACAGCATGGCCGGCTTCTTGAACTTCTTGTAGGCCTCACGGATGATGAAAATGGACTGACTTTCGAGCGCGCTCAGGTGATCCACGGCGTGAAAAGCTCCTTTATCCGATTAATTCAGTAGGGTTTGAACGTACAATACTTTAATTAACCCTAGCCTATATGTCAAGATTATACGTCTTTTTCCGCGACTTCCTGCTGCTGGCTGGTGCCTGACGTGTCGCCTTGGGTCTGGGTCGAGGCGGCCTTTTTACCGTCCCCGACGGGGCAGGCGCCGCATCCGGAGCCCGCTTCGGCAGGCATGGCTACGAGCAACGCGCAAAGTCCAAGGATGATGGTCCAGATATTCATGATGATCCCCTCTTGTTTAAGGTGATTGAGTTCGGATCGGCCGTCAAAATGTGCCCGTATTGTATCACCCGGCAGCGCCGCAATGTGCCGGCCATCGAAGCAGGCCGCGGCGGGATTACTTCGGGGGCAAAGCCTTGGCTTTGAGGGATTCGAGATAGAGCTTGAAGGTCTTTTCGTGTCCCTGCTCCGTCGGGACGTAGTACTGGCGGTGCTCGGTCAGGTAGTCCTGGGCGACATGGTGGCCCGGGTGGTCATGGGCGTACTGGTAACCGACCCCCCGACCCAGGCTTTCGGCCCCTTTGTAATGGGAATCCTTGAGGTGGGCCGGCACGTCTAGCGACCGCCCCTCTTCGACGTCCTTGGTCGCTTTTTCGATCGCCAGGTACGCGGCGTTGGATTTGGGCGCGCAGGCGATGTAGGTCGTGGCCTGGGCCAGCGGGATCCGGGCTTCGGGCATGCCGATAAATTCCGACGCCTGGAGCGCGGCGTTCGCGATGACCAGCGCTTGAGGGTCGGCGTTGCCGACGTCCTCCGACGCGCAGATCACGAGCCGGCGCGCGACGAAACGCGGGTCCTCGCCCGCATAGAGCATCTTGGCCAAGTAGTAGATCGCCGCGTCGGGGTCCGAACCGCGCATCGATTTGATGAACGCGGAGGCGTGGTCGTAGTGCTCGTCTCCGGCGTTGTCGTAGCGGACGGCTTTTTTCTGCACCGACTCCTGGGCGACGGCAAGGTTGAAGTCCACCGCTCCGTCCTTGCCGGGCGGTGTCGACAGAACGCCCACTTCGAGCGCGTTCAGCGCGCGGCGCGCGTCACCCTCGCTCACCCCCGCCAGGAACTTGAGCGCTTCCCGGTCCATCTTCACCGGCGTCTTCCCCAACCCTCTCTCGACATCGGCCAGCGCGCGAGTGATCACGTCCATCACGTCCGTCTCGTCCAAAGCCTTGAGCTCGAACACGAGCGACCGCGAGAGCAGCGGCGAATTGATCGCGAAGAACGGGTTCTGGGTCGTCGCGCCCACGAGGAGCGGGTTGCCCCGCTCGACGTCGGGCATCAGCACGTCCTGCTGGGAACGGCTGAACCGGTGGATCTCGTCGACGAAGAGGATGGTCCGCTTGCCGTAAGCCTTGAGGTTGACCTTGGACTTGTCGAGGACCTTGCGCAGCTCCGCGACGCTCGAGGCGACCGCGTTCACGGACTCGAAGAAGCACTTGGTCTCGCGCGAGATGATGAGCGCCAGTGTCGTCTTTCCGCAGCCGGGCGGCCCGTAGAGGATGATGGAGGAGAGCTTGTCGGTCTCGATGACGCGCCGCAGGAGCGTGCCTTCTTTGAGGATGTGGCGCTGGCCGCAGAACTCCGTCAGGCTCTTCGGCCGCATCCGGCTGGCGAGCGGCTCGTGTTTACCGGCTTCCTGGGCGTTCTGGGATTCAAAGAGGTCCATGCGCACACTCTACCAAAATAAAAAAGGCAAAAGAAGCTCGCGGCTTCTTTTGCCTTGAGAAATCCCGCAATGCCGTGTGCTGCATCCTGGCAGAATCCCTGTGTTAACAGGGCGGGAACCTATCTCCGTCACTTCTTATCCGACGGATCGCCGGATCTATCCGCGACAGTGAGTCGACCCCCACATGAGTGATATCGGATTCGCGCGTATGGACGCAACGAAGCTCGAACACCGCAGGAAACTCAC
>CAZHID010000105.1:0-1310 GCA_964532445.1 uncultured Planctomycetia bacterium
TCGATCTCGCGGGGGTGGAGGAAGGCTTCCTTGATCGCGGTCGGCGTGATCTCCTGGAACTGCACCCGCATGACGCGCTTGCCCTTGCCGAGCTGATTGCCCAGATGCCAGCTGATCGCCTCGCCTTCGCGGTCAGGGTCGCACGCCAGGTAGAGGAATTCCTTATCCTTGACGTACTTTTTAAGCTCGTTGAGAACTTTTTTCTTGGCGGCCATCACGATGTACTGGGGTTCAAACTCGTGCTCCAGGTCCACGCCCATCTTGCTCTTGGGGAGGTCGACGATATGGCCCATGGACGCCTGGACCTGGTAGGACTTGCCCAGGATCTTTTCAATGGTGCGGCATTTGGCGGGCGATTCCACGATGACGAGCGCCTTGCCGTTGCCGGGGCCGGGCATCATCGGCGCTGCGGGAGCAGCCGTCTTTTTCTTGCGGACGGGTCCTTTCGCCATCAGAACGCTCCCCCGCCGACGAAGCGGACGATCTCGATCTCGTCACCTTCCTTCAGCCGGACCTTGGGATAATCCGCCTTGGCGATGACGGTGAGGTTGAGCTCGACAGCGACCGTCTCGGGCCGCACGCCTTTAGACGCCAGGTAGTCGGATACGGAAATGAGGTTCTCGAGGAGAAGTTCGTCCTTGCCGTTGACGCGGACGCGCACCGGAGTTCCGGTCACCGGCGGCACCAGCGCTGACC
The DNA here is from genome assembly GCA_964532445.1 of uncultured Planctomycetia bacterium. GTDB lineage: Bacteria > Omnitrophota > Gorgyraeia > 2-02-FULL-51-18 > JAGOUK01 > JAGOUK01. Next base: position 697 of record CAZHID010000105.1, read on the forward strand.
CGGCAGGCAGGCCACCGCGCCGCGCACTTCGAGTTCCGCGAGCGCCCGCAAAAGACGGGATGCTTCCCAGCCGGTCCGGTCGGCGAGCTGATCCGCCGTCGCGGGCTCGCCGGGCTTGAGCATATCGAGCAGGCTCCCGAACTCCATGCCGAGTGTGCCTTCGGCGAGCTTGAGCAGGGTCCGCGGCGATGATGTCGCGTCCCAACGAAGCGTCTGAAGTACTTCTTCCGGCGAGGTCACGCAGGCGGCGCCCTTTTTGATGAGGTCCACCGAACCTTGCGCGGATTGCGTGAAAGGTCCGGCAGGAACTGCCATGACCTCGCGTCCCTGGTCCAGAGCCCAGTCCGCGGTGCCGAGAGCCCCGCTGCGGCGCGGCGCCTCCACGACGACGACCGACTGCACAAGACCGCTGATGATCCGGTTGCGCACGGGAAAATGGAACGATTCGGCTTCTTCGTCTGGCGCGTACTCCGAAAGCACGGTGCCGCGCGCTTCCAACCGCCGGGCGAGGTCCTGGTTCTCGGGAGGATAAAGGGCGTCGAGACCGGAACCCACGACGGCCAGGCTGACGCCGTCGCAGTCGAGCGCGCCTTCATGGGCCGCCGTGTCGATGC
>CAZHID010000105.1:1368-6798 GCA_964532445.1 uncultured Planctomycetia bacterium
GAACGAACAGGATGAGCGGACGGTCATCCAGGCTCAGGAGTTGGGGCGGGTATTCCGCTGACTCGGGTGTCAGAATGCGGATGCCGCGCTCGGCGCAAAGATCGAGGAGGACGATGTGTTCCGCGCGGCGCTCGTCTCGGCGCAGCGAAGCGATGATGTCGGGGCGCATCCCCTCGACGGTGCGGAGTTTGGAGTCGGACGCGGCCAAAGCGGCCTGAGCGGAACCGCAGGTCCGGAGCAGCCGATTACCGATGACGGAACCGATGCCGGCCGCGGAGCGGATGGCGAGCGTTGCGAGGGTTTCGATCCTTCCCGCGTCGCGTTTCATTGGCCGCGCTTCTAGTTGGTGATGTTCGCGCGCATCATGTGACGGATCTGGGGGATGCGGGCCAGTTTGGTGAGGACGTTCCCGCCGTTGTTGATGACCACGACGTGGGCGCACTGGCGGTAGTAATTTTCGCGTTCCTTGATGATCTCGTTGATCTTGCGCTTCGGATCGTCGACGTTGAGCAGCGGACGGTTGGCCGTTTTGGAGGTGCGCTTCTGGATCACTTCGGGCTTGGCTTTGAGCCAGATCACGAAGCTCTTCTTCTTGAGGAGCGAGCGGTTCACCTTGCGGCAGACGACGCCGCCGCCGAGCGACAGCACCGTCTGGGGCTTCACGAGCAGGTCCTTGATGACGCGCGACTCGATCGTGCGGAAATAGCTCTCGCCCTTGTTGCGGAAGATCTGGGGGATGGACATCTTCTCGCGGCGCTCGATGATCACGTCGGAATCCAGGTCGCGCCAATGCAGCTTCTTGGCCAGCGTGCGCGCGCAAAAGGTCTTGCCGGCCCCCATCATCCCGATGAACGCGATCTTGTCGATGTTCCTGGCTGCTCGTGGCATCAAAATTCCTCCACTTGTTTGAGATATCCGTCAAAATTGCGCCGGGTCTCCGAGAGACTGTCGCCACCGAATTTTTCCAAAAAGACCTTGGCCAGTTCGAACATCGCCATCGACTCACCCACCACGCCGCAGGCCGGGACCGCGGTGACGTCGGAACGTTCGATCGTGCCGACCTCGGCCGCCTTGGTCTGGATGTTCGTCGACGCGAGCGGCTTCATCAGCGTCGCGTACGGCTTCGCCGCCGCGCGGATCACGAGCTCTTCGCCGGTGGTCATGCTTCCTTCGAGGCCGCCGGCGCGGTTGGTCTTGCGGAAGAACTTTTTCGTCTTCTCATTGTAGAAGATCTCGTCATGTGCTTTGGAACCGGACGTGTGGGCCACCGCGAAGCCCAGGCCGAATTCGACGCCCTTCACGGCCTGGATCGACATGAGCGCGAACGCGAGGCGCGCGTCGAGGCGCGCGTCGGACGTGGTGAACGATCCGAGGCCGGGCGGAAGTCCTTTGACGCGGATCTCGAACACGCCGCCCACGGTGTCCTTGGCGGCATGCTGCCGCATTTCGTCTGGGAGGATTTCCTCGGCGTGCTCGGCGACCTGGTCATAAGTGAACGCGGACGGGTCCTCGACTTTGACGCCGCCGATGTCCGTGACGTGGCTCGTGATCTTGACCCCGAATTGGGCGAGGAACTGGCGGCAGACGGCGCCGACGGCGACGCGCGCGGTCGTTTCGCGGGCGCTGGCGCGCTCAAGGATATCCCGGACGTCGCGGCGGTTGAACTTCATCGCGCCGACGAGGTCCGCGTGGCCCGGACGGGGCCGATGGACGACCGGCAGCTGATTGATCTTGAAGTCCTTGTTCTCGATGCGCATCGCGAGCGGCCCGCCGATGGTCTCGTTCTGGCGGATGCCGGTCAGAAGCTCGGCGCGGTCGGTCTCGATGAGCATGCGGCCGCCGCGGCCATAGCCCTGCTGGCGGCGCCACAGGTCATGGTCGATCGCGGCAGGATCGAGCTTGAGACCGGCGACCATGCCTTCGAGGACGGCGATGAGACAAATTCCGTGAGATTCACCGGACGTGGAATAACGCAGCATCAAAACTCCTTCAAAAGGCTAGTATTGTAACACGCGGGTCACATACCAGGACAGGACGGCTTCCCCCCAGAACATATAGAGAACGGTGCCGGCGGCAAGGTAAGGACCGAACGGGATCGATTCTTTTTTCGAGATGACCCTGAGACCGATGCCGGCCACGGACCCGGCAAGCGAACCGGCGAACAGCGCGAACAGCGCGCCTTTCCAACCAAAGAAGGCTCCGATCGCGGCCAGGAGCTTCACGTCCCCTCCACCCATCGCTTCTTTCTTGAAGACTTTTTCCCCGATGACCGCCATCGCGTAGAGAATGCCGCCTCCGGTCAGAATACCTGCGGCCGAGTGCAGAAGCGCCCTCCAGCCTGCCTGAGCCTCGGGGCCCGCTACCCAGACCGGGAAGAAGAACGAAAAGACCAGTCCTGCGACGATGCCGGCGATGCTGATCTCGTCCGGGATGATCTGATGCTCCCAGTCGATCCACGTGACGACGATGAGCGCCCAGAAGATCACCGCGGCCATCGCCGCGTACGCGCCCGACCATTGGGAGAAGGCCGAGAAGCCTGCCAGTCCCCCGAGGAGCTCGACCGCCGGGTAACGGACCGGGATCGGCGCGGAACAGGAACGGCATTTCCCGCGCAGGAGGCACCAGGCGAGGACCGGGATGTTATCGAACCAATGGATGGGTTTTTTGCAGGAAGGACAGTGGGAAGCTGGCCAGGCGACGGACTCGCCGCGGGGCATGCGCCAAATGCAGACGTTGAGAAAACTGCCGACGAGAAGACCGAAGAGAAGCGCTAGCGCTGGCGCCATGCTTCGTAGGCCCCCCGCATCACCGTGTAGAGCTCCTGACGGTCGGCATCGGGGAACCACAGCCGGTGCGCCACGCAGGCCTGGTGGATGAGCATGCCGATACCGTTGGACGCGGGCAAGCTGCGGCGGCGGGCTTCCTTAAGAAGCTTGGTCTCCTCAGGCGAATAAATGAGGTCGTAAACGCGGGCGACCTTGCCGAGAACGTCCGGGTCGATCGGGAACGGATCCTGATCGTTCATGCCGCAAGACGTGCAATTGACGGCCAGGTCCGTTTTGGCCGGCAGGTCGTCGATCGAAACGACCGCCTCGATGTCACGGTCCGGGAAGTACTGGAACGCGTACTCAGCGAGGCCCTTGGCGCGGTCCGCGGTGCGGTTGAAAATGTAGAGCTTCTGAAGATTGGCTTCCAAAAGGGAAAAGATCACCGCCCGCGCCGACCCGCCCGCTCCGATCACGAGCGCGGAGCGCCCTTCCGGGTCGAACGCGAACTGATCCTTGAGGTCGCTTAAAAAACCCGGTCCGTCCGTGTTGAAGCCGAGCGAACGCCCTTCAGCGAGGACGAGCGTGTTCACCGCGCCGATCGCCCGGTCCACGAGGTTCGGGGTCGTGTCGATGTAGTGCATCGCCTGCTCCTTGTGCGGGAGCGTGACGTTGAGCCCCTTGATGCCGAGCGCGCGGAAGCCTTCGACCGCCCCGTACAGGTTGTCCGGCGCGACCTCGAACGGCAGGTACACGGCGTTGATCCCGCGGTGCGCGAACGCTGCGTTGTGGAGCACCGGCGACAGAGTGTGCTGGATCGGCTGACCGATCACGCCGTACACGGCTGTCTTACCATCGATCGCGCGGAGGGCCGGCGCCTGCGGTGCCATGGCTTAGAGCGGCTCCATCTGCTTCTTGGGACGCGCGGGACGGATGAGCTGGTTCACCGCGTCGATGTAGGCGCGCACGCTCGCCTCGATCACGTCCGTGGTCGCGCTGCGGCCGCGGGCTTCCCTGCCGCTCTTGTCGGCAACGAGCACGGAAACCTGGCCCTGGGCGTCCTGACCTGAGGTCGCGGAGCGGATCGAATAATCCAGGAGCTTCAGGTCCATCTTGAGGACCTGGTTCAGCGTGCGGTACGCCGCGTCCACGGGCCCGTCGCCGGTCCCGGACGCCTGGAGCGCCTTGCCGTCACGGGTCAGCCGGATATCGGCCTTCGGCGCCTTGCCGGTCTCGGTCGCGATCTTGAGGCTCACCAGACGCACGGTCTGCACGGTGTCCGTGCCGACCACGTCCACGATGGCCCGCAGGTCCTCTTCATAGAGGTTCTTCTTGCGGTCGGCCAGCTCCTTGAACTTGATGAACGAACGGTCGACTTCCGCGTCGGAAAGATTCAGACCGAATTTTTTGAGCTGGAGGGCGAAGGCGTGGCGCCCGGAATGCTTGCCGAGGACGAGATTCGACTCCCCGAAGCCGACGGACTTCGGGTCCATGATCTCGTAGGTGGAGCGCTTGGCGATCATGCCGTGCTGGTGGATGCCCGACTCGTGCGCGAACGCGTTCTTGCCGACGATCGCCTTGTTGGGCTGGACCAGCATGCCGGTCAGACGCGACACCAAGCGGCTCGTCTCGCACAGCCCTTGGGTCTTGATCCCGGTGCGGAAAGGATAGATGTCCGAGCGCGTGCGCATCGCCATCACGACCTCTTCCAAGGAGGCGTTCCCCGCCCGCTCACCGATTCCGTTGATCGTGCATTCGATCTGACGCGCGCCGCCGACCACCGCCGACAGCGAGTTGGAAACGGAGAGCCCCAGGTCGTCATGGCAGTGGACGGAGATGATCGCCTTGTTGATGTTCGGGACGCTGTTGCGCATATCCTCGATCAGGTCGCGGAACTCGTACGGCGTGGTGTAACCGACCGTGTCCGGCACGTTGATGATGGTCGCCCCGGCCTTGATGACCTTCTCGACGACGCGGAACAGGAAGTCCCGCTCGGTGCGTGAAGCGTCCTCGGGCGAGAACTCGACCTCGTCGATACGCTTCCGGGCGTGCTGGACGGCCCAGACGGCCATGCGCTCGATCTCGCTCTTGGCTTTCTTCAGCTTGTACTGGCGGTGGATGGCGGAGGTGGCCAAAAAGACGTGCAGGCGCTGGCGTTTGGCGGGGGCCAACGCGTCCAACGCGACGTCCATGTCCTTCTCGATCGCGCGGGCCAGGGCGCAGACGGTGGACGACTTGATGATCTTCGCGACCTCGCGGACCGCGGCGGCATCGCCGGGCGACGTGATCGGGAAGCCCGCCTCGATGATGTCGACGCCGATGTGCTCCAGCTGACGGGCGATCTCGATCTTTTCCTTCACGCCCAGGTTCACGCCCGGCGACTGCTCGCCGTCGCGCAGCGTGGTGTCGAAGATGTAGACGCGTTCTTTGCCGTTGGATGACTTGGCCATGTTCCGTTCTCCTTGTTGGTTCCGTCCCAGGTCCCTAAATGGTAATGGCCGCTTTTGCGGCGGCCTTACCGGGAACGAACCCTGGCTGGCACGGCCGCGAGCGGCCGTGCCGGTCCTTTTTAAAGGACCGTTACAGCCACTTCATTTTAAGTCGAAGCTCGGCGCCGACCTTCTCGATCGGGTGCGCCGCGCCCGCCTTGCGGAGCTTCTCAAAA
>CAZHID010000105.1:6808-7048 GCA_964532445.1 uncultured Planctomycetia bacterium
CCTTGGCGAACTTCCCGGTCAGGACCTCTTTGAGGATCTTCTTCATCTCGGCCTTGGTGCGCGCGTTGACGATGCGCGGACCGCGGGTCAGGTCGCCGTATTCGGCGGTGTCCGAGACGCGCTTGCGCATACCGGTGATGCCGCCGGCGTAAATGAGGTCGGTGATGAGCTTAAGCTCATGGAGCACTTCGAAGTACGCGATCTCAGGCTGGTAGCCCGCCTTCGTCAGCGTCTCAAAGC
>CAZHID010000106.1:0-4827 GCA_964532445.1 uncultured Planctomycetia bacterium
GAGGCGATTCGTCCTGACCGACCGGGACGATCTTGTGGGACGACCCTCCGCCTTCTTCATCGACGGGTCTCAGGTTCCAACCACCCGCGTGACCCCGCTTGGAATACTGAGCGATACCGCGGAGCGAAGCGCTCAGAACGCGACCGGTCGTTTCATGTTCTTTGTTGAACTCGGCGTGTAGCGGGTTTGGCGCGGTGGCCAGCTCCCCCGTACTGGATCACCACTTTTTGAACAGCGGCGTTCGTTTCCTCGACACCGGAAAACAGGGCCACCTGAGCGCGGAACTCGGCTTCGGTCTTGCAGGAGATGAACTCTATGTCCGCACGCCACTTCCCCGTGGCCACATCGTAGAGGTGGCTGACCGCATCGGCGACCTGGTTCATCCGGTCGGGTTCGTACGCTCGGGAGCCCAGCGACATCTGGGCGGTCCACTTATCGGCCTTACGGTCGTTTTCGTCGTTGGTGGTGACGGTGTTGAGGTTGAGCGCGCCGCGCTGGCGGGAGTCGCCGGAATCCATGAACTCGTTCGTCAAAAGCGCCCGTTCCGCCACACCGAAGACCGCCCGCGTCCGGGAATCTTCCAGGGCCTCGACGATCTCCTGGGACTTGTGTCCGGCGTGGAGCTTGGAACCGTCCACCATCTTGAAGCCGAAGACGTCCAGGATGTCGCCGTAAGTGGTCTCGCGGACGAGGACGCTCGTGCTGGTGAAGTTGGCCGCGCCGGCGGCGTTGTCGACCACGATCATGCCGTGATAATCGGGTCCCGCGACGAGCCCGGCGAGCACGTGGTACATCATGTAGACGACCGTCTTACCGCCGCCTGCCTCCATACCGACCGACGCTCCGTTAAAAAATCCTCCCAACATCGCCAACTGTCCCCATCTCAGCGAGGAGGTCCGGTTGGGGTGTCCCTTCGCATACGAAACGTTCTCGTAACCCGAGCCCCAACGGACCGACTCCCGCATGAAGGCGACCAGGCGGATGAGCTCCCGGTCTTCCTCGGAGATCTTACTCCCTGGAACGGACGGAACCCCGTCGACCGGACGGAGCTTCTGACTGCCTTCGTCGTAAATATTCTTGTTGAAGTAATCTTTGACCTTCTGCAGCGCTTCCTTGGTCCCGCTCTCGGACGACCCGACCGCGTCGGCCACTTCTTTCTGCACATGGTCCGAAATAGCGGCCCATTCCGCGCCGATGCCTTCGTTCCAGACATCGGTGAATTTACGACCCTTATGCTTACCGGCGTTCACCGTGCCGTTGAGCTGCCGGGTCAGAAAAGCGCGGTAATTGTCGACCTCCTCCTTGTAGGAAGAAGGCATTTCGCCCTTGCTCCTGAAGAGTTCATCCCGCACCCACTGCAAGGACTCGGCATCCTCCATCGGATCCGCAGAAGCGAGCCATTTATTGATGCGCTCCCGATGAGCGTCATTCTCGGGACGGACCGTGTTGTTCCTCAGGAGCCACAGGAGGATCCGCTCATCCCCGACCGAACCGCCGGGACCCAGTGCTTCCGCCGAAACCTGCGCTCCCCGGTCGAACAGACCGTCGTCCACCAAGTGAGCGATGATCATGAGCGGCGCCATCGCCGAAAAACGGTCGTCGATCTGGAGCCGAAGCTTATCGTTGCGCTGTTTGAGTTCACGGTTGGAGATCTCTCCGCCGATCGCGAGGGCGGCGTCGGTGGCTTTGTATTTCTCGACACGGGACTTCTCTTGAAGCTCGTTCGCCCACTGCTGAGCCCTCTGAGAAATGAACGGCGCTCCGGCCAAAAGGTCCATCGTGACGCCCAGGAACAGGAGCGTGACGGCCGCGGCCGCCCGGAACGCGTATTCACCGCCAAGAACGAACCGCTGGTAACGCGTCCGCTGGATCCGAGGACGGATCTTCGAAGGGGCGTTCTCGGACTTCGCTGTCGAACGGGACCGGACCGACTGCTGCACGGCCGGGTCCGTGAGCACCAGAGGACCAGGCTGGCTTGCGGAAAGAGCGAGAGCGGCCGCGAGCGTGTAGCGCGTCCCCCGCCCCTCATCGCGGGCTCGCTGCATCTCGTTTAAACGAACGGACAGCTCGACCTCGTCCATGCCGGAGGTATTGGCCGCGAGCCGGAGCCGCTCCTTGCGTTCGCCTTTGGCATCCAGCGCATAGAAGCCCACGACCGGCAGCCGCATTTGTGCCAACGTCACCCGCGCTTCGGCGAATTCGATGTCCACGCCTGAAAGGTTGTCGAAGAGGTCCGCCGCATCCTCGATCGTAGCTACCTTGAGCTCACCGAGACGGGCCAGATCCTCGCGGGGCGCCCCTGTGATAGCGACACCCGCCAAGGCAAACAAGCTGTTAGGGTTCTCGTGATACTTTTCCACTGCCCGGCCGATCTCTTCGCCGGCGGCGGCCCACCGTTCCGCGGCCGGCAGGGTTTGATCGATCTTGGAATCACCCAAAGCTCTGATCAAGCCGTGGATCTTCATGAACCGGTTCCGAAGCGCGATCATGCCTTGGGTGGGCTGGTTGACCACCGAAGTTTCGTATTGGCCGCTCGAGGATAGGAGGTGCCTGGCGGCTTGGATCAGGAAGACCGCTTTATTTTCCCTGAGGTTCTTTTTGAACGCTTCAAGACTGACGCCGGGCAGGTTCTGGGCGCGATACATCCGCTCCGCGAGTTCGTTGAAAAGTTCGGCGTTCGCCGGGGCAAGGACGTCCGCAACGATGCCGGCCATGATCTGGAGGATCTGAAGCCGTGCCCAGAATTTTCCGTAGACCGTGAGTGAGCCATCCGCGGTCCGTTCCCTGACGGTCGAGGCGCCGAGGGCTTTTTCGGCGTTCTCCAGTTCCGTGACGCGGGCCTGCCATTGTTCGTGGTATTCACGGCGGCCGATCCAGCCGAGCTGATAAGCGGCGCCCATGGCCCGCATCTCGGCGCGAAGCCGGCGATGGGTGCGTTCGGCTTCCTTTTGGCGCGGCTCCGCTTCCAGGTTCTCGGCGGCCGCGGCGCGGGCCTCGCTGACGGATGACTCGGCAAGAGCCGTGAGCTCTATCACGGTCTCGATCGACGCTTCGAAGCTCTCGGCAAGGATCGGGCGGGTCCCGGTGCCTCGGAGGCCCCACAGGTTCCAAATATTATTCTCTTCGACCGTGACGGACGGGTCTTTCCGGAGGCCCTGGATCACGCCCCGTGTCTCCCGCACTGCATCGGTGATCTGGTTTAAGTCGGCGGGCGATCTAACGACACGAGCACCGGCCTCGGCGAGACGCGCTTTGAGGATCCGGGCGGCTTCGTGTCTTTGTTCCCGCGCCTGGGCTTCGATGAGGGACACCAGAAGGACGCTTTGCAGGTAGTGGGTGTCGTTCGAGCCGAGATTCGTCCAGGCGTCCTTGTTGCCGTGACGGCTCGCGTGCAGCCGGTTGAAGGCATCCTTGCCCGTCCGGCTTAATTTTTTGTAGATCTCCGCGCCGGTGAGCGGTCGGGGACTGGCTTCGCGGACACGGGCGACCTCCGCGGCGAGCACGTCCAGGTCCGCGCGGTCGTTCTGGCGAAGCGATGCGGCGGCCGTCGCGCGGATCGAGATATTGCCGACCGTCCCGTCCGCGTTGAGGCCGATCGAAACTTCAGAGGCTTTGGAAGCGCCTGGCGCGGGGTTGAACCGGACCGTGTAGACCGCGGCGCCGGTCCGGGCGTCGCGTGCGACGGCGACATTCGCGAGCGACGGGGCGCGTCCGGCGCTCCAATCAAGCGACGGGTAGGCCAGGTATTCGTTACGGGGGCCGCGGGCGACCTGCAGCTCCTTGGGTTCGGTGTCGGGACCCTTGCGGTCGGCGATCCGGGCGCCGCCGATCGTGTCCGCGGGTTTGAAGGCCCCGAGCAGCTGACGGGCGCGGTCGGTGATCTCGGCGGGCGCGGGAAGCGTTTTTTTCAGGTACTCGGCGTGAAGGCTCGAGGCCAGCATCACCGCGACCGCTTCGGCACGGGCTTCGGCGGCTTTGGCTGATTCCCAATGTTCGCGCAGCGACCGCGCCGACCCCGCGATGAGCGGGAGGTAAGGCCGGTCCGCCTTGGTCTCGAAGCGGGGCAGGACCACGACATGAGAAATATCATCGCTCTTCATCAGCTCGGCGATCCCGCGCGCGTGGAAGCCGCCGGTGACGAGCACGCCGACCCGGACGCCGTCGCGCTTCATCCGCGCGGTCATCCGCCGGAGCATCTCGGCATTGCGCTGCTCGGCCAGCCGGTAGAAGGTCATCGCCTCGTCCAATTGGGCCGTGAGCGCGGAAGTTTTTTCAAAAATAGAGGACCGGATGCCGCGGGCGTCGGCGGCACGCTTGAGATCGTCCGCGAACGCGTCGGCACGGGCGCGGCCCGCCTCCGACTGCAGGACCTTGAGACCATCCGACGCCAGGCGGACCTCGAACAGGTCGCGCAGGAGCTGGGCCGTCTCGGCGAGTTCGTGGACGCGCCGTTCCTCGTCGTTCGTGTAGAGGGCTTCGCGGACCTTCGACTCCAGTTCCCCTGACTCGCGGCGGACGGATTCGAAGTCGATCTTTTCGTACGCGCTGAAGTATTCGCCGGCGGCCTCGAGCCTCGGATAGGTCCCGGCCGCGATGCCATGCGCGCGGGCGCGGTCCAACAGGTAGCTCGTGAACGCGCCCTGCGAGATGCGGCCCATCCGGAAGTGCACCGCGTGCTGCAAAAGCTCTTCGAGTTCTTTTTGTTTTTGTGCTATTTCTTGTTCAAGATTAGCAAGTTCTGATTGTAGTCGTGCTCTATCTGCTTGTGCATTGTCGAGGACTTGGTCAGCTGATACTTGCGGAGTTAGTGTGTAGATTAATCCGTTA
>CAZHID010000106.1:4837-7017 GCA_964532445.1 uncultured Planctomycetia bacterium
GGCTGACCTTGGTCAGCTCGTCCAACAACGCGCCGCGTTCCTCGCCGGCGGCTTCGTAATCCCCTTCCTTGCCCGCTTCCCCCGCGTTGGCCAGCGCTGTCACCGAACCGTACTCGGCCGCGTTGACGCCGGCCTCGGCGGCAAGACGATTCAGCGTCTGCCAGCGTTGGGAAAAGTTCACGCCGTTGCGCGTCTTGAGCAGGCCGCTGCGCTTGAGCTCGAGGAGCTTGTCGGAAAGAACTGCTGATTCGAGACGGTCGGTCAGCGCGGTGAGCGCGTCAAGCGTCTCCAAGCGGCCGGGCTTGGCGGTGAGCAGGTCCTGGAACGCGGCGAGATTGCGCCAGAAAAGATCTTCATCGTCAACGCCATAGACCGCGGCGCCTTCGGCTGTCGCGGCGTGGAGCTCGGCGCCGGACAAAAGGCCCGTCGTGACCATCCGCTCCGCGGCGATGCGGCGCGCGTCCGCGTCCGGATAATTCTGGAACAGCGAAAGGTCCACCTCGCCCGTCGCGCCTTCGGCGCCGATCGTGCGGATGCCGTAGTTAACGGCGAGATGCTCGAGAAGCGAGGCGATGGAGAGCTGCGCGCTCCAGTTTTCGTGGACGTCCTGGATCGTGATGATGGTGAGGTCGCTGTCAGGCGCGGAAAAGGGTTTGCGGGAAACGCCGAACTCTTCGGGGATGGAATAAGCGGACGGGCTCACGGTCTGCGGGGCCGAAGAAGAGCGCGCATCGGCAGCGGCCCAAAGCGGCGCTTCAAGCCCCTGCAGCAATGCCAGAAGGACGGCGATGGACCGGATTTTTCGACTCACGCTGCTTTGCACGCTGCCTTCACCCGCCTGGTTATATATCTACTTCTTTTATAAGGGCGCCCCCAAAACGGCACAGGACACCCCCGGAACCCGGAGGCTTCCCGCCTTATAAGGGAAGTATATGGTGCAAAAGGCCTATTTTAAAGCTGACTAGTGTTAATTTTTTGTCGATTAATTAACGTTAGTACTGGACCTCGGCGAGGAGCATTTGTTCGATGCTCGCGTCCGCCTGCTCGGCTGAAGTCTGATCCGTTCCGCTGCTGATCCTCACGTAGCTGCGGCTGCCTGAGGCCCCGCCTGTGCCCGATCCGGCGGCTTCGGCCTGAAGCAGGTAATCCACGTCATTGGAGGCCAGGAAGCCGGGCTTATAGGCCAGCGCGAGGGTCATGACCTGCAGGAAGCTCAGATTGTCCTTGGCCACGACCACATTGGCCCAATATTGATAGTTGGCGGCTTGGCCCGCGGTCACGACGACGGTCGCGTGCTCGGGGGCGATGCCCGCGTCGCGAACGACCTGCTGGGGAGTCTGCTGGCCCTGGGCGCCGAACTCGGCGACGACCAGCACCGTGCGGCCGGCAAGCTGGTTGAGCTGCTCGGCCAGACGCTGGAGACGCTCGAAGCTCTGGCGATTGGCCGGGGTCTGCAGCGTGTCCGTGTGGACCAGGTACGCGCGGGCGGGATCGGCGGTCAGGCCGGCCGACGGGCCCGAGGTCAGGCGGAAGATGAACTGGCGCAGGGCTTCCTGCGACCGCGCGATCGTGAGCTCCCCTTCAGAGGACAGCGGGGCCGCGGCAAGACGCGCCTGATCGGCCGCGCCTTTTTGCTCATCCAGAAGCAGCGCGTCGCTCAGCTGGTCCTGGACCGCGGAAACGTTGCTCAGGAACTGCCGGAGGCCGGCGGACAGGATCGGGTTCACCGCGGCGGAGCGGATCACTTCGGCGTGACGGGCCGCAGGCACGTGCCGGACCAGGATCGCGATGAATTCTTCGTTCTCCCGTGTCGGATCGGCCGAGAGCGCGGCGATACGGATCGCCAATTCCGCCAAGTAAGCGTCGGAAGCGTTCGGATCGGCCGCGGCCGTTTCCAGGATCGACGCGAGCTGTTCACGGGTCTGTGTCGACTTGCGCTTGAGATCCGTTTCGCGCAGGTTTTTCATCAGGTCCTTCAGCGAAGGCTGGGCGGCGGGATCGTTGATCACCGCGAGCTGGACCGCTTCGCGGACTTCGCCCGACTGTTCAAGCAGCTTGCCTGCCAACACGACGACCGCGGCCGCACCGTCAGCCTGCGCGAGACGGAGCTGGAGCACAAAAAGCTTCGCGGCGGCGGAAACGTTCGTCGGCGAGGACTTCTTGGCTTCCTCGGTGTAGGT
>CAZHID010000107.1:0-6997 GCA_964532445.1 uncultured Planctomycetia bacterium
ACCTGGGGTTCCGGGCCGCTTCCGCGTCAGAAGGTTCGATCGGTTTACGGGTCAACACTTTCATGGCGCCTTCGGATCCTGATTCTGTTTTTCGGAACGTATGCTTGATCATGCGGTCCTCCAGAGAGTGAAAACTGATCGCCGCCAATCTTCCACCGGGCTTTAACAAGCCCACCGCTTCACCCAAAAATTTTTCCAGCCTGCCGAGCTCATCGTTCACCCAGATCCGAAGCGCCTCGAAGGTCCCCCTCGCCGGATGGATCCTACCGTGCTCGTATCCCCTCGGCAAAGAGCGCTTCACTGTTTCCGCGAGCTCCAGCGTGTCGCGTATCTCGCCGCGCCGCCACGCTTCCTTCACCGCCCTCGCGATCCGCCGCGACTTGCGCTCGTCGCCGTAGAGGAAAATCACATCCGCGAGTTCGTTCTCGGTCAGGTCCCGCAGCGCCGTCTCCGCCGTCCGCGAGCTCCTCGGGTCCATTCGCATGTCGAGCGGGCCCGCGTGACGGAACGAAAATCCCCGGGCCGGTTCATCGATCTGGACGGAAGACACGCCGCAATCCACGAGAATTCCGTCAGCTGACGTAATTTCTTCCGCGGCGAGGACTTCTTTCACCTTTACAAAGTTACTATTGTAACACCGAACAACGTTTTTATACGCTTCAAACCGCTTTATACAGTAGGCGTAAGCGGCGGGGTCACAATCTATAGTGATGATCCGCCCCGACCCTTCCAACCGTTGCCGCATCCCTTCCGTGTGTCCGCCGAAACCGCCGGTGCAATCCACGTAAGTCCCGCCGGGCCTCGGCGCAAGCCAGGACACTACTTCTTCCAACATCACCGGCTCGTGCGGAGCGTCGGCCATTTATCAAATATCGAAGCGCTTCTTGCGCAAGTACGTCTGCTGAAAAAATTCGTCTTCGAGTCCGCGAATGTGCGGCGGCAAAGTCTGCATCCGCTTCGAGCGCTCCAGGACCGATCCGGACGGCGTGCGGCGCGCGTCCTTTTCTTCGTTCTTCTGAGGAAGGTTTTCCGGTCCCGGCGCGAAGGCGCTCAAGCCGTCTTCCCTTCGTCCATCAGCTTCTCGGCCGCTTCCTCGTACAGGTCTTTCGACGATTCATAAAATTGTGTCCAGAGCTCCTTGGCCCAGACCTCGATGCGGTTCGACACGCCGATCAGGACCACATCGCGCTTGATCTGCGCGTAATCCTTGAGATATCCCGGAACAAGCACGCGTCCCTGCCCGTCACAATTGACGTCGCAAGCGCCGGAGAAGAACAGCCGGTTGAACTTGCGGTATTCGCTCTTGGCGAACGACAGGTTCTTCAGCTTATTTTCCTGGGTTTTCCATTCATCTTCTGTGAATAAAAAAAGGCAGCGATCCAACCCGCGGGTAACAAAAAAACGTTCAGCATAATGCTCCTTGGCGACTTCCCTTAGTTTGGACGGAATGATCAGCCGACCTTTGCGGTCGATGCAGTGCTGATATTCACCGTAGAACATTTTTGGGCTCCACCACTTTCCTCCACTTTTCTCTACTCTGTGGCACATTATAGGGACCCACGCGCCCAATGTCAACTACATCGAAATGATTATTTTTGTTAAGAAAAGATGAGCGCAGCGTAAGTAACGATGTTTTTATCCAGCGAGAAAATAACTCTCGGTAAGAAGGAGGGATGGATCGAAGGCGCGTAGGACTTGGGTCAGCCGCAGGGCGTGGTGCGCGGCGGCGGAGGTGCGGCCAGACCACGCGAGAGCAGAGGTCTAAGTGATCACGAAAAGTTCACCGCAGCCGCCGCGAGCGGGATCGTACACGCACGACCTGAACCGTCTTGATGCGGACCGGGATTATTTTTGAGCTGGAGGAAGGGTCTGGGGCGAGGAAGGGCTCGGCGGATCCTGGATCGCGCCGTGAGCCTTGAGGTCATTGGCCATGTCGTTGATAACGACAGCCAGTTCCTGCAAATGATCCCCTTCGCGCAGAACGAGCTTGCCGGGATGGACTCCCTGGCCGACGGAGACAAGGTATCGGTAGATCTTGGGCAGCGGACCGACGACCTTGTGCGAAAAGCGTATCGCGAAATAACAGATCACCGGGACCGAGATGGCGAAGACCGCGATGAACGAGAGGTAGGCGGAGCGCACGATCGGAGCGAGGCGTCCCTGCGGATAAACGGCGGCCAGCTTGTCTCCCAACACAGTGAGCACCGCGAAGAAGACCGCCAAGCTCGTCACCAACGCCGTCCCGGCGGCGAGAACGATCACGAATCCGGCGAACCGGAACTGGATCTTTTTGACGACGAGGATCTGCTTGCGCTGGTATTTGGATCGGGGGCTCATAGTGTTACGGTCTCGCCATCTGAAGGGTACGCCCTGTCTCGACGGCAAACGCCTTTCCTTGTTTGGTCTTGAACGCCTGTTTGATCTTCGGGAGCGGCATGTAGCGGGTGTTCTCCTCATCGACACGGATCAGACGGTCACCCGCCTTCACTCCGTATTTATCGGAAGGGCTGCCGCGCTTCACGCGCCAAACGACGACCCCGTTGTATTCCTGCTTCAGGTCCATCCCGACGCTCTTCAAGTCGCTCTTTTTCACCTTAGCGGGAAAACTTATCTTTCGCCGGACTTCCACCGTCATGCTCGCGTAGCGGGGGTTGAGGAGGTCCTGCTGAACGGCGCGCTTCTGGATGTACCGCATCGATCGGCCGTCGATCGAGTGCAAAGCGTCGTTGAGCCGCATCCCCGCCTGATGGCCGTAGCTGCCGACCCGGATATCCTCCACCTTGACGAAGTCGCCTTCCTGAGCGAGCTTGAGCCCCATCCGCTTCCACAACAGGGATTCGTCCGCCTCTTCCCCGCGCTTGGCCTGCTCCTCCATGGTCGTATCGGAGCGCCACGCGTCCTGGATCTCCTGCTGCTTCAGGATCTCGCTGGTCGGTCCTTCGGTGAAGCCCGCCCACATCTTGCTGCGCACACCGATGGACGCGGTCCTGGCCTCTTCGAGGCCCGGGTTGAGCTGATGCGCTTTTTCGTAGTAAGAAAGAGCCTCTCCGTATTTTTTGGAACGCTCCAGCTGACGCCCCATGCTGAGGAGCGTGTACGCGGGATCATCGAAGTCGATCTTGTCGATCACCTTGCGCAGGACCGGCATCTCGCCATCCGCGGTCGACAGCACGACACGGTCCTCGTGCTCTTCCACGATGAGGCCTTTGAGCTGTTCGCCGTTCTTGAAGTGGACCGTGTCCGCCCAAGCGGATGGCGCGGCGGATACTGCCGTCCAAACGCAGACGAAGAGGACCGCCAGGGTGGGAAAAAAGATTTTATATCGCATCGAGGGCGATGAGACGGACGCGGCCTTCACTGTCCAAGGCACCGTCAACGGGTGAACGCATCGGGACAGGGCGTGAATCGGGGCGGCTCAAAAGACCGAGACGGACTTCGTAGGAAGTGCCCTGGAGACGCTCCGGGACCACGAACAGGAATTCGTCCTTCACCACCTCACCTGTTCTCCAATCAGCCAACGGATAGAGACCGTAGCATAGGAGCCTCTGAACCGAGTAAACGGACCGGCCGGAAGCGTCGACGACCGACAGCTGAGGGGCGAAGGCGGCGCCCGCCGCGCTCTTGAGCTTGCGCCAATAAAAAGAAAACCGGATCAAGTCGGGGTTCTCCGCGTCCGGGCTCATCGTGAAGCCGAGCAGCTCGATCGCGTCCATGGCTTCGGCTCCCAGGATCAGGTAGGGCCGGTCCACTTTGACGTCCACGTCGGGGACAAAAAGTTCCTTGGCCCGCGCGCCGGGGACCTCGCTGAATAGCACGACGCCTCCGAGCGATTCGACCGGAGCCCATCCCCCGCGAACCAGTTCCCGAAGGGACGCGCTCGACGCCTCGAGAAGGTCCAGGTTGGCTCCCGCTCCGCCGAGGTCCGCCAGCGCGTAGCGGTTCTTGTCCGAAGACGCGGGGACCGGTCCGTCACCCAACAGCGCGACATCCGTCCGGTTCGAGAAGCGCGGTAAAAAAACCGGTGTCGTCAGGACCTGCGCGTCGGCGGGGATCTTGTCGATGAGCGACTGCATCGCGCTCTGCCGCACCGGCATCTTAGAGACACCCGGATGGGATTCGATCATCGCCGGCGTCATGATCGCGCTGGCGAACACCACTCCCGCAAAAAAAACAGGGCTGATCAAGGCCAACAGCAGTGACCGCTTGCTCAGCGCGCGGTCCGCCCAACGCTCAAGCACGCACAACGCCAGGATGAGGTACGGCGCGGACAAGGCTCCCAGGATGATCCAAGGGCCCATCCCCTCCTCCGCACCTGCCGGCCTCCACCCAACGAACGCCGACGCGCCGAACACGGCCGCCAGCACGAACCAAACTTTGGAGGACGATCGGGCCGCCCACAAACACAGCGGAATGGCGATGAGACCGGCCCGCAGGTCACAAAGCAGAATGAGCGCCGCGAAGAACCCCGCGGCACGGAAACGTGATGTCAGCGAACACAGGATAGCGGCGGTCAGGAACGGCAGCGCCAGAACGGAAGGATGAAAGCTGGCCGTGCACATCGCGTAGATGGGCGGATAAAAACAGAACAAAAGCGCCAGGATCATTGCGCGGCCTTTAGGCAGGAACTGCGCTCCCATGAAAAACACCGCGACCGCCGCGGCGGCGAGCGCCGCCGTCTGGACGATCGGCAAAAAAAGCGGGCTCGGCCACAAGCGATAGAGAGGGGCCAGGAGATAAAGGATCGCGGGCACCTGGAACCAGGCGGCAGCGTCTGCGGGGCCGGCGGCGGGAGAGGTGCCGTGCGCGATGCTCCACAACTGATGCGAATAATTGCCGAGCGAAGCCCCGTCCCATTTGAATTCGAGGAAACGGTTGCTCAAATTCCATGCATGAAGGACCAAAAAGACAAAAACTGAGAGGCCGATCATGATCCAAAGCCCATTCCTTGCCGCTGTTCGGCGGGACTGTGAAGCTTCAGGAGGGGAAAATGGGGCGTCCTTCATAATTGAATATAATAAAGATTTTTATCTAAAATGACAATAATTTTATCAATACTATCATCCTATGACAAAAAGTAACCGGGCCCCCTCGCGGGAGCCCGGTTAAGTTGAATCCTGTCTCCAGAGCCTGTAAGCCGGGTTCTGTGTCCGCCTTTCGGCGGCTGGCGATCATCTATCTGGGAACGGAGTTGCCCCCGCCCTCAAGCGACCTACCCGGGGATCATCGGCGAATGACTGCCGCGCCGGCGTTTCCGCCGGACTTCTCCCCCTACTTGGTCTTGCTTCACGCAGAGATTGCCGCGTTTCACCCTTTCCGTCAGAACTTCGGCGGAAAGACTCGTCTCTGTGGCTCTGATCCTATGCCTTGCGGCACGACGGGTGTTACCCGCTGCGCGTCATCTGAAGCCCGGACTTTCCTCGAGGAGGCACCGTCCGGCCTTTCGGCCATCCGAATCCCTGCCCGCGATCGCCCGGCCCTAAAGACCGGTATTCGGGGTCAAGTCTACCACCCCTATCGGGGAAGCTCAACCCGCCGTGTAATAATCCTTGCCGAGCTCGACCTGGGGTCTGCCGACGGCCTGTCGGTGCCGGTTGGTGTCACGTAAGGAGTAGACACACCCGCAATATTGCTGCTGGTAAAAAACTTCTTCTTTGGCCAGATCGATCATGCGCTGGGACCCGCCGCCCTTACGCCAATTGAGGTCCCAATAGACCATCCCCGGATGCGCCGAAGCCGCGCGACGGCCGGCGGCCGTGATCTGGTCGAAGTCCTTCCACCGTGAGATGCCCAGGCTCGACGTGAAGACCCCGAACCCCTTTTCCTTGGCGTACTCCGCGGTCTTGACGAAGCGCATGTCGAAGCAGAGGGTGCACCGCTCCCCCCGCTCGGGGTCGTTCTCATGCCCTTTGGTCTTATTGAACCAGTTCTGCGTATCGTAATCGGCGTCCACGAACGGGATGCCGAGCTTTTGGGCGTAACGGATGTTCTCGTCCTTGCGGAGCAGGTATTCCTTTTGGGGATGGATGTTCGGATTGTAGAAATAGATCTCGAGCTTGACGCCGGAATCCACGATCCGTTCCATGAGCGGCGCCGCGCACGGCGCGCAGCAGGAGTGCAGCAGGACGCGGTCAGCGCCGTCGGGAGGGCGGACCTGGAAGGACGGCGGCAGCGCCGCGTCATCGCTCTGGGGCTTCCGGGATGCGGACGGGTCCATATCAGCCCACCTCCGCTTCCGCCGCGGGGCGGAGTTTGGCCGTGCGCTTTTTGGCCGCGGCTTCGCGCATCGTCCGGGCCGCCTGGACCATGGCCATCAGCGCCGGGATCGTCTCGTCCCATCCGCGGGTCTTCAGACCGCAGTCAGGATTGACCCATATCCGGTCCTGGGGCAGCACGCGGAGAGCTTTTTCCAGAAGCCGCTTCATTTCCCCGGCGTCCGGCACGCGCGGCGAATGGATGTCGTAGACCCCGGGGCCGATGTCCGCCGGGTAACTGAAACGCGCGAACGCTTCGAGGAGCTCCATTTGCGAACGCGATGTTTCGATCGAGATCACGTCCGCGTTCATGTCCGCGATCGCTTCGAGGATATCGTTGAACTCGCTGTAGCACATGTGCGTGTGCACCTGCGTCTCGTCCTTCACGGAGCTCGAGCAGAGACGAAAGGCTTGGACCGCCCAGCGGAGGTGGTCCTGCCAAGCCGATTTTTTGAGCGGGAGCCCTTCGCGGAAGGCGGCCTCGTCGATCTGGATCACGCGGGCGCCGGCTTTTTCGAGATCGGACACCTCATCACGGATCGCGAAGGCTATCTGGAGCGCGGTCTCGCTGCGCGGCTGGTCGTTGCGGACGAAGGACCATTGCAGCAGCGTGACCGGACCGGTGAGCATGGCCTTCATCGGCTTTTTCGTCAGACTTTGGGCGTACTGGAACCACTCCACGGTGATGGGTTGTGGGCGTGAGACGTCCCCGAAGATCACCGGGGGCTTCACGCACCGGGAACCGT
>CAZHID010000108.1:0-6996 GCA_964532445.1 uncultured Planctomycetia bacterium
AACGTGCCGAATGCGCCGTGGGTGGATGTGTGCGAATCGCCGCAGACGATGGTCGTGCCGGGGACGGTGAGCCCCAACTCGGGACCAATAATGTGGACGACGCCCTGGCGCTCGCTGTTCATGTCATACAGGGTGACGCCGAAGTCGCGGCAGTTCTTGGACAGGGCCTCGACCTGTGCCTTGGAGACCGGATCCTTGATGTTCAGCCGGTCATCGGTCGGAATGTTGTGGTCCATCGTCGCGAACGTGAGTTCGGGCCGGCGTACCTTGCGGCCCGCCAGACGCATGCCTTCGAAGGCCTGAGCGCTGGTCACCTCATGGATGAGGTGACGGTCGATGTAAATAAGGCTGGTGCCGTCCGGCAGGGTGGTTACGACGTGGGAATCCCAGATTTTTTCAAAAAGTGTTTTTGCCATGAGCGTGATCTACCAGTACTTCTCGACGTGGATCTGACCGGGGGCGCGGCGGGAGTGTTCGGTGAAGCCTTCCGACACCAGGATCTTGGTGACGGACTCGATCATCGCGGGGTTGCCGCACATGAAGACGTGGGTGTTCTGGGGAGTGAGCTTGGTCTCCCACATGGTCTCGAGGTCGCGGGTCTGCCAGACGTCCTGGACATAGCCGGTGCGGCCGGACCACATCGAGCCGGCGAGAGTCGGCCGGCTGATGACGGGAATGTAAAGGAAACGGGAACGGCTGAAGCGCTGCAGCGCCTCGAGCTCCTCGCGGTAACCCAGGTCCGCGGGGCGGCGAACGCCGTGCAGGAGCGCGACGCGGCGCTTGGGCCGCATGAGGTCGGTGTGGAGCATGCTGATATACGGCGCCAGGCCCGTGCCGGTCGCGTACAGGACGATATTGCACTCCTCGGGGAGCTCGTCCGCGGTGAACATGCCGGTGAACTTGTTGGAGACCCAGATCTTGGAGCCGGGGCGCAGCGTCGCCAACCGGGGCGTCAGAGCGCCTTCCTTGACGAGGGCGACGTAGAATTCGAGGGCTTTTTTCTCATCGGGAGCGGAGGCGATCGAGTAGGCGCGTTTGATCCAGCCGTCGGGCTGAACGCTCGCGGGGTCCGGACCGGCGTCGGCGGTGCGGGGCAGGGAGGCCGGCAGACCGATGGCACAGTACTGGCCGGGCTTGAAGTCGGGGATGTCCCAACCGTCCGGCTTGATCTTCATGATGAAGAGGTCCGGATTCATGAAGTCGTTCTGAATGATCGTGGCGTTGAAGGTTGTTTCTGCCATAAAAAGTTAAGCGGTGATAATTTACCATAAACCGCAGGGCGGGGGATAAAAAACTCGGGTCCGTGGCTCCGGCGCGGTCAAAAAGCTGTGTTAAAATGGCGGCCTTGCCCCGCCCGGCGCGCGGAAAAAGTCTTTTACGGAGGGATGGCAGAGTGGTCGATTGCGGCGGTCTTGAAAACCGTTAGGCCGAAAGGTCTCGTGGGTTCGAATCCTACTCCCTCCACCAATTTTAAGGCGGAGCCTCACCGTCCTTTGACGTTCAGGACCCCATTTTTTTTGAGCACCAGCAGGATCAGGAAAGCCGCCGTTCCCGCGGCCAGGTAGATCTGCCATCCGCGCTCGAATTCATACGTGTGTTCGCCGGCCAAGTCTATCCCGACATGGAGCAGGGTCGTTACCAGCACGATCTGCAGCAGGGTGGACAGCTCCCTCCTGAGGACGATCCTGAGCGAGAACGGCATCGAGGGCGCCCTCCAGTTCCGGGCCCTGGGAAAGAACCCGGGCGTCCGCTCCGCCCACTCCAAATAAACGGCGCCGAATTTGGCACGCAAATACGCCTCTTCCGAAAAAATGATCCGCTCATAGTAGATCCAAAAAAGGACCGTTCCCAGAACGATGAGCCACCAGACCTGGATGAAGATCAAAAAACCGAGCAGGATCAGGAAGTTCGCCAGGTACAGGGGATTACGGCAGACCGAATACATCCCCGTGGTGTTGAGGCTCTCGGCAAGCTGACCGCCGGTGTTGCGGCCCGACGTGTTCTTGGGCACGTACCCGACGATGGCGGCCCGCATCGCCAGGCCGGCGAAAGAGACCAGGATCGCGAAGATCTCCCAGAGGGTGTTGGCGGTCTCTCCGAAAGCCCGTTCGATGGGTTCGCCCCGGACTATGGCGATGATGATCGCCGGGACCAGCGCCAACGGAGCGTAACTCCTCCACTTGAAGAGGAAGGCGCCCTGCTTTTCGAGACCTTCTTTGATCAGCATGGTTTGATTATACAGGTTTTTTAAGGATGGGCCCGGACCGCCGCCGCAACGTTCTCCCCGGCTTTCATTCGAGACAGGGATACTGATCAAAAATATAATCTTTTTACAACATTTAGAAGCCTCTAAGCGCATTTCATCAGAAGCCGATCCGATCCCATTCCGCTGATTTTCCCTCCATTGAATTGACTCCGTTCCTGACTAAACTTGACCACAGGACGTTTAAATTCTTTTTTAATATGGTCAAAACCAGAGCTCTCAATTCCCATCTCATTCTCACCGCGGCCGCGATGGCTGCCGTCATCCTGCTGCTTGGAAATCGTCCCGCTTTTTCATCCCCATTTTCCGACTCGGCGCTATCCGGTGCCGCCGCAGGCGAGGAGCCGGCGCAGGTGATCCTGCTCGTGGACCCGCACGGCGACCCTCAGGGGCAGCGCAAACTTGCGGACCTTTTGGTCCGTTTGAACCGGGACGCGGGCATACGACTCGTGTTCCTGGAGGCCGCGACCGGCGACGTGTCGCTGTCGTTCCTGAGCGGCGCTTCGGAACCGGGCGCGTTGCGCCGCACGGCCGACCGTTACCTTCGATCGAGTTTCCTGCACGGCAGTGAATGGGCGACGCTTTTTCCCTCATCGGATGAGCCGCTCGCGCTGTGGGGCGTCGAAAACCCCGATCTTTACGAGCGCACCATCCTGCTCTACCGCGATGTCGCGCGGGCGCGAGGCGCGGCACGGCAGGAGCTTCAAAAAGCCGACGACGCGATCCGGCTTCTCACGGCCGCGGATCCGGTATCCGCAGCCGCAGCCCGGCCGGAACGGTCCGGTGACTTGGGCAGGGAACAGCGCAGGGTTTTTTCACGGCTCCGGTCGGACGCGGCCCGTTCGGAACTTTTTCTCAAGGAACCCTGGTCCTACGCCGAGAACCCCGCGGTCCGCGATTCGATGTGTGAAAAGTTCTACAGCCGGCTCGCCGGAGGCGTGAACCGGCTTATGCTCGAGCGCCACCCCGACCGGATCGACCTCATGGTCTCGGGCCGCGCGATGCTCGACGTTGTTTCGGCGCTTCGCGCGTTCGACGAGATCTGCCGCCAGCGCAACCATGAGTTCGTCGGAAGGACCGTTGAAGAGATGCAGGTCCGCGGGGAGTCCAGGGCCGTCCTGATCGTCGGGAGCATCCACGCCGGGCATGTTTCGGAACTCTTCCGCGGCAAGGGCGTCGTCTGCCGCGTGGTCCGCGTCGAACCGTCGCCCCGCGTCAACGCGTACCGCTATGAGCAGCTTCTCATCCGCCAATCGCTCGCGCTCGACCGCCTCCGCTCAACTTCCGCTCCCACCGCCCCGCTCGTCTCCGGCCGGCTGGCGCGGTCCGCGGCCCGCGAGGGCATGGGTCTGCCTCAAGCGGCGCTGCTGCGGCCGATGCTGGCCCAGGCCGAAGCGGACCGGATGATGGGCCGCGAGCCGATGCTGGAGCGTTTCGCGCGCGCGCTCGGCGGTGACGCGGAATCAGCGGCCGTCGGGCGTCTGGCCGAAGGGACCGGGGAAGGACTTTTGACCGACATGCTTCCGCAGTCACCGCCCGCGGAAGCCGCCGCCGCGGCCGTCGATCCGACCGGGTACTCGGCGTTCCGCCGCCACATCGAAGATCTGGAGCGCATGAAAACCGCCGGCTCCGATCCACGCGCGCTCGTCACGGGCATCCGCGATTCACTGGCGACCTACGCGCGCTCGCTGCGCGAGGCCGCCGCGCATTCGGCCGCGCACCCCGCGCCGGCCAAACCGGCCCCCGGCTTCCTGCCCCGCGCCGAACGGGTCGAAGCGTCCGCGCTCGTCCGGTTCCTGAGCCGCAACACGACGCGCAATGGACTGCCGCTGAGCTACCGGGCGCCCGAGGGCTACTGGGAAGACCCCGCCAACAATTTCAACGTTCCTGTCGAAGGCGCGATCGAACGCCAGATCGTCGCCAACAGCGTCAATATCTACGACGGGGCGGTCTGGCAGGTCGCGCTCCAGCGCCATGGGGGCGCCAAGGAACGTGCCCAGGCCCAGAGCTTCACCGACCGGCTCATCAAAGGACGCTCCGGCGAGCTTCACGACATCCGCGCCTACGCCAAGCCGTTCCGCTACGGCGCCGAAAAGACCGAACTCGTCCGCGACAACGCTTATTTCTTCCGGATCATCGCGGACAAATACTTCCAACCGGATCCCAAGGACGGGTCTCAATTTTTGGCCGGCTTCCCGAACGATGACCGGCTGCACCATGAGGATTGGAAACCGATCACCGGGGAGCAGGCTTGGGCGACGTTCATCGGTCCGCTGCAGATGGCGCATCACCGCTACGGCGGGTTCATCCCGGCTCATGCGCCGGAAGTGAAGCTCGCGCTGGATTCGCTCGTCGGGATCGAGGCGATGCAGAGCGCGGTCGGCGCGATCTACCACTCGCCGTGGGGCACGCACGGAAAGGACCCGCGCGACATCTCGAACGAGAACAATTTTTCCACGCTCGCGGGCTTGAGGATGCTGCGCAAGGTGCTCGCCGATAACGGCGATATCCGGCGCTCGATCCGGGTCGAGTGGCTGATCCGGGGCATCGAGAGCTACATGAAGGATTACGGCTTTGACCGGGAGAACGGTGTTTTTTATCAAGGGGGCTTCCTGATCGGCGGCGAATTCGTGCCGAACCCGATCTTCGCGGTGGATTGTCAGACCTGGGGCACGATCGTGCTGGGGCCGGAATGGATCGACCGCAACTTCGGCGAGGGCGCCGCGTACCGGGTCTGGAAGAACACCAAGGAACGTTCCGGCGCGTACGACAAGGACGGCAAGCTCTGGGGCGTCGGGTTCACGGACAGTCATGACGTCGCGTCGGTCGAGTGGACCGCGGGCGCGATCCAGGCGGTCCGGATGCTGGCCCGGCACTACGCGGAGTCGCGGCCCGAATGGGCCCGTGAGCTCACCGAGGACGCGCGGCTCATGCGCGAGGGGATGGAGCGGCTCAAGGTGGACACCGGCGACGGCGGAGTGGCGTACCTCTACGCGAGCCGGCGCTTCTTCATCCCGTTCGGGTGGTGGGCGAACCCGATCCCGAGCCTGGTCTCGACGTCTTGGATGCTTTTGTTGGATGAAGGATTCGATCCGTTCACGCTGGGGGGAGGGGAAGAACGCGCCGGCGCGCGGTCAGCGGCCTTCGGGCCCGCGGCCGCGCCCGGACGCGCCGCCCGGACCCGGTCATGACAAAACCCGCGGGACTTGGTATAAAGGAAAAACATGTTCCTACCCGACGATGGGATCCAACCCGACCTTAAAGCCCGTTTCATGCTCGAAGCGCTCCGCCAGGCGGAAAAAGCGCTTGAGCGCGACGAAGTCCCCATCGGCGTTGTCATCGTCCACAACCGCCGTGTGATCGCCAAAGCCTTCAACCAGACCAACCTCCTCAAGGACCCGACCGCCCACGCCGAGATGATCGCGATCACCCAGGCCGCCGCGCACCTTCAGCACTCGAGCGGCCGCCTGCTCGACACCGAGCTCTACGCCACGGTCGAGCCTTGCGCCATGTGCATGGGCGCGATCATCCAGGCCAGGATCCCCAAGGTTTTCTACGGCGCTCCCAACGAAAAGTACGGAGCCTGCGGCTCCGTGGTCGACCTGCTCAAGGAAGGCCGATGGAACCACTCCGTGGCCGTTGAAAAGGGCGTCCTCGCCGCCGAATCCGCAGCGCTGATGCAGGGATTTTTCCGCGCCAAGCGCGCGAAGCTGGCGGAGTGATCCTTCGTAAGTTGTTCCCGGACCCTGCTCCCAACCCCTCAATAAATCCATGAGACCCAAGTTCCTTGCGGCCGCGTTCGCGGTGACGGTTTTTCTGGCGGCAAGTGAGCTCGTCGCGCGGTTGGCGTTCGGCTTGGGAACCCCTCCTCTGGTCGTCAGTCACCCCACCAACGAATACATGATGCGGCCCGATCAGGACGTCCGGAGATTCGGCAACCGCTATATCGTGAACCGATATGGGATGAGGTCGGAGCCCTTCGAGGGCCGGAAGACGGGTCTCAGGATCCTGGTTTTTGGGGATTCCGTCGTGAACGGGGGGAGTCAGACCGATCAGGATGACTTAGCAACCAGCCTGGTCGGGAAGGCGTTGATCGGCAAGGGTCTTAAGAACGTGACGGTCGGCAACATCAGCGCCGGCAGCTGGGGCCCGGGTAACTGGCTTGCATATGCCCGCGAATACGGATTTTTTGAAGCGGATGCGGTCGTGTTGGTCATCTCGAGCCATGACTATGCCGATAATCCCACTTTTGCGCCGCTTGACCGGGACCACCCGTCACAGAAGCCCCTTCTGGCCCTGCAGGAGCTCGCGGGCCGTTACGTTCCTGGCGCCCTGCTCAAGATGTTTGGACGGGCCATGTCGCCACAGCGTTCGGTCGGCAATGAGAAGGATGAAGAGGCGGTCGCGAAAGGACTTGCGGATCTCCGGTCGTTTTTGCGGTTGGCGGCGGAGGCTTCGCCGCACGTGCTGGTGCTCCAGCATTTAACCAGGGATGAGATCCTGGGGCCCGCCGCGGAGCCGGGGTATTTCAGGATCCGGAAAATATGCGAAGAGGCCGGTCTGCGACCGGTCTCGATGGAAGCCCGGTTCAGAGAAAGTATGGCCCGGGGAGAGGTCCCGTATCGGGACGATATTCACCCGAACGCCGAAGGACAAAGGGTCATGGCGGAGGTGATCATAGAGGACCTCGAAGGCCTGTAAAGCTCGCCGAGCGACCCGGCGCCTGTTATAAT
>CAZHID010000109.1:0-3049 GCA_964532445.1 uncultured Planctomycetia bacterium
GATGAAAAAGCTCTTCGCGGCCATTCTGTTCGCGGCGTTCGCGCTTCCGGTGTTCAACAGACCTGTCTCGGCTCAAGAACTCATGTCCCTCGGCACGGAAGCCCCTGATTTTTCACTTCCCGATGTCGTGACGGGCAAGACCGTGTCCCTCAAGGACTACGACGGCGGCAAAGCGCTTGCGGTGGTCTTCATCTGCCGGCACTGTCCCTTCGTCCAACACTACAAGTCGGAGATCGCCAAGCTTGCGAAGGATTATCAGGCCAAGGGCCTCGGGTTCGTGACGATCAGCGCCAACGACCCGGCGGATTATCCCGCGGACGCGCCCGAAAGCCTCAAAGAGATGGCGATCGAAGAAGGCTTCGTGATGCCGCTGCTCTTCGACGAGAGCCAGGCGGTCGCCAAGGCGTACACGGCCGTTTCCACGCCGGATTTTTTCCTCTTTGACGCGGACCGTAAGCTTGTCTACCGCGGCCAACTCGACGATTCGCGGCCCCGGAGCGGCAAGCCTGTGACCGGCGCCGACGCGCGCGCGGCGATCGACGCGGTGCTCGAAGGACGTCCGGTCTCCAAGGACCAGAAGCCTTCGATCGGCTGTTCGATCAAGTGGAAGCGCTAAAGTTCAAGATCACAAATAACCATCCAAGGTGAGGGGTAAGGGTATGGGACGCTTATCGGCATACTGGAAGTTCGGTTCGGCGGCTTTGGCGGTGATGACCCTTTCCGGCTGCATCGAGTCTGTCCATCCTATCGGTGACCGTGACGCGGCGTCGGACAAACACCCGCTGGCCGGTTATTGGATCGGCGGTCCCGGATCGCCGGACGACGCGTCGGAGATCATCAGTGTTCTCCACACCGGCGACAAGGAGCGGTTCACGGTCGTTATGAGCGACCGCGCGTACAAGGCTTCCGATCTCGAAGCGCTTCGCGCGAATCCGTCCGGTGATACCGAGATCTATGAGGCGCTCTTTTCCAAGGCCCGCAAGGCTCCCGGCATCTACCAGAAGACGGGCTTTGCTTCCTTCAAGCGGCTCAAGGGCAAGGAGGACATCTATGACCTCCTCGCCTACCGGCTCCACGAGGACGGGACGCTCGTCGTCTCGGCCGGGGACAAGGCCCTCCTTGCCAAAGCACATCAGGCGGGCATGCTCACCGAAGCGGAGTATGATCCCGTCCGTTCGCGGATCATGGCCGATCCGGACCGGCTGGCGGACTTCGTCAACAAGTTCGACGGCTTCGTTCAGCCCGCCGTCTATCGGCGCGTGGAGGCGGAGGCCGAATGGATCAACGCGTCGGCGCGGCGGCTGGAGGAGTTCTTCGTCAAGAACGACTACGAGCGCCGGCTGACATTCCTCAAATTAAGCGGTGAAGGCTGGCAGCGCTCGTCCCTTGTCACGGAGAACGAGGGGAAGGTGTCGGTGATCGCCAAGTTCGAACATTATGAAAACGGAATTCTGATCGAAGTCCGGCGCTGGGAAGGTTCCAAGGGACAGTTCGCCGGCCGTACCCTGGCCGACCTGATCGCGTCAGGCGAGGCGGAGGATTGGGCGGCTGACCTCATCTCGGAGAACGGTATCGAACATCCGGGTTGGAAGGTGACGGACGTCGCGGGCCGTCAGGCGATCGAGGTGCTCGGGATGACCGACGGCGCGGAGCGCGAAAAGGCAGAGCCGAAGGCCCGCCTCACCGCCTTTGATACGGACTTCGGCGTCTGTCTCATCCACGCGGATTGGCCCGCGTACGAGCTCCCTGATCCGCTCGACGCGCAGTTCGGCGAACTGATCGGCCAACTCTGATCCCGCCGCCCATGGACCCTTCGCAGCCTACCGTTCACGCCCGTTACGCCAAGCGCGACAACCTGTTCACGAAGACGCCCCGCGAATGGCGGATCGAAGAGGACGCGCTGGTCGAGCGCGCCCCGGACGGCACGGAGCGGCGCCTGGCCTGGAAGACCGCTGCGCGCGTCCAGATCTCCTTCAGTCCCACGCGGGTCAAGCCCTGGCGGTATGTGTTCCGGTTGTGGCCGGACGCGGGCGAGCGGATCGAGATCGACAACGTCGACTTCAAGGGCTTCGCCGACTTCGCGGACTCCTCGGCCGCGTTCACGCCGTTCGTCCACGCGGCGCTTCAGCGCGTCGCCGCCGCCAGGCCGGAAGCCGAGGTCCTGACCGGGACCGCCTGGCTGGCGTATGCCGCGGGCGTCCTCTTCGGCGGGGGATCGCTGGTCCTTTTGGCGTTCGTAATCTTCGCTCTGCCCATCGGAGCGGGCTGGCCGCCGACGGCGCTCATCAAGCTTGTGATCATAGCTTTCATGCTGCCGACATTCTTCAAATGGGTGATGAAGTCCAAACCGCGCACGTTCAAGATCGGCGCGGTGCCGGACCTCGCCCTCACCACGATACGATCCAAGGAGAAAAGACCATGAGTCGATCCGTTCCGCGCCGTCCGCTCGTATTGTTCACGTCCTTCGCACTCAGGTTCGCGTGTCTCGCGCTGGCGTGTCTGACATTGGCGTCCTGCGCGTCCAGCAAGGTCGACCCGGTCAGCGCGGAGATCCGCGCGGTGATCCGCGGGATCTCGGAGATCCCCAACGACGCGCCGGACCGGGAGTCCCGGGCGAACGCCGGATACGCGAAGCTCATGGGCTTCGGCCTGAACGCCCCGCCTGTGTACGAGCAGGTCCTCCTCGAAAAGGGCGTCGAGAACGAGAAGATCGCCGCGCTCCACGCGGTGAGCCTGCTGTACTCCAAGGAAGGGGAGAACATATCGAAGAGCGCGATCCAGGACGCCAACGCGGTCAGGTTCTACCGCATCGGCTTGCGCGACGCGTCGCCGTACATCCGGGCGATGGCGCTGCGCCTGATCGACACCTTGTGGGACCCCAAGGTCTACGAGGACATCTACGCCGTGTATCAGAACGACCCCGATGTGCGGATGAAGGTCGCCGCTTTGGACCTTATGGCCAAGTACCGCACGGAGGAGGCTAAAAAAGCGTTCGCCGACGCGGCAGACCACCCCGATCCGCGCGTGCGCGAGGCCCAGAAGGTGATAA
>CAZHID010000109.1:3059-6402 GCA_964532445.1 uncultured Planctomycetia bacterium
CGAACGCCAGGCCTCCATCGAGCGGATGAAGCAAGCCGAGCGCCTCAAGCCCGCGACCAAGGTGACGGGCGGGTATGGCAAGGGGTGACGGGGCGCGCCGGCGAGGCGTGCCCGGCACGCGGGAAGCGGACTTTTTGTTAGAATAGCCGATCGATTTTTTACTCAGAAAAAATAAAGGAGAAGCCGACATGGCCAGACAGAACATTTCGACCGGAGGAAAGTGGGAACCGATCATCGGCTATTCGCGCGCGGTGAAGGTCGGTCAGTACGTGCACGTGTCGGGGACGACCGCGTCGGGGCCGAACGGCCTCGTCGGCAAGGGTGACCTGGCCGCCCAGACCCGGCAGACCCTTCAGAACATCGAAGCCGCGCTCAAGATGGCCGGCACCGACATGAAGGCCGTCGTCCGCACCCGCCTCTACCTCACCAATATCGGTGAGTGGGAAAAAGCCGCCCGCGTCCATGGCGAATTCTTTGGCGAGGTCCGTCCCGCGACCGCGATGGTCGAGGTCTCCAAGCTCATCGATCCCGACATGTTGATCGAGATCGAGGCCGACGCGTACATCGGATAACGGAAGCCGATGGAGACCGTTGGATCCTGTTCCTGGCCCGGCGATGACGCGCTCATGCGCGAGTACCACGACACCGAGTGGGGCGTGCCGCTTTACGATGACCGCAAGCTGTTCGAATTCCTGATCCTCGAAGGGGCGCAGGCCGGCCTGAGCTGGCGCACGGTGCTCCACAAGCGCGAAAACTACCGCCGTGCCTTTGACGGCTTCGACGCCGAAAAGATCGCGCGCTACACGGACGCCAGGTGCAAGAAGCTGCTCCTGGACCCCGGCATCATCCGCAACCGGCTCAAGGTCGGCGCGGCCGTGTCGAACGCGAAGGCTTTTTTGGAAGTCAAAGCCAAGGAAGGGAGTTTCGCGAAGTACATCTGGCAGTTCACCGGCGGCAAGCCCCTCGTGAACCGCTGGACATCGCTCAAACAGCTGCCCGCCGCCACCCGCGAGTCCGACGCCATGAGCAAGGACCTGAAGGCCCGCGGCTTCCGTTTCGTCGGTTCCACGATCTGCTACGCCCACATGCAGGCCACAGGCATGGTCAATGACCACCTCGTGACCTGTTCCCGTCACAAGGCCTGCCAGAGCAAAGCGCGCTAGTTACTTTTTGATCTTTTTGATCTTGGCGAGGTCGGAAGGGAAGTCGATCTCGGTCCAGAAGACGTCGCCGACGGGGACGCAGGCGGGAGAAAAAGTTTTCATCAGTTCGCAGTAGGCGTCCTCGTACTCACAGCGCGTCACGCCGCGGCGGACCATCCGGTCCAGGATCGCGGCCAGCTTCCGCCCCGCTTTCCGCCCCGCCTTAAAAATTCCGGTCGCTTCGCCCATGGGTTTGAGCTTGGGATCCAGCGGCTTGGCGATCTTCACGATCCGGCCGGCCTTGGCTTGGAGGATCATCTCTTCGCCGGTAGAGCGAGACCTAGGGTCCATGAGGAACGCGGCTTCGTTGCGGTCTTCACGGAGCTTGCGCAGGAGGTCCGCGGGGAAGTGAACGTCGGCGTCCATGACGATCGCGCCGTTCAGAAGGTCCTGCTTGGCTGTCCAGAGCGAGACGATGCTGCCCAGCCGGTAGCGGCGGTTGGTCCGGAAGCGCACCCGGATGCGTGAGGTGCGGCCGGGTCCGCTCAGCCAGCGGCGGCAGGCGGTCTGAATGAGATGGGCTTGATGGCCGACGACGATGGTCACGTTGCGGATCCCCGCGACGCGGAACGCGTTCAGGTAGCGCTCGAGCAGTGTTCCTCCGTCCGGCAGGGGGAGCAGGCATTTGGGCGTGAGCCGGGTCGCCGCGCCGAACCGCTTGCCGACGCCGGCCGCCAAGAGGACCGCCTGTCCGACGAGCGGCTTGGCTGCCCGGTCCGCCTCCTGCTTCACCAGCGCGACGGCCCGCCTGAGCTCGGCCTCAGAAACCTGTCCCAAATTGGCCAGCCGGAAGATCCGGTCCTTCCACTGCGCCTGACCCGCGTAGATCAAATACCCGTTCTTCCGCATCCAGTCGTGCAGCGCTTCGTAATCCACTCCGGCCGGGAGCCGCGCGGCCGTGAGCACATGCGACCGCGCACCGGCGGGCGCGAGGATCTCGACACCAGCCGACTCAAGCGCCTTTTGGAGCGTTTCGGCCTTGCGGCGGTACGAAGCGATGCGCTTCGCGACCGTCTCGGCCTTAAGCTCGTCGAGCGCGGCCTTGAGCGCATAAACCAATTGGACCGACGGCGTGAACGGCGTGCCGCCCGTGCGCTGGACGGCGAGCGTGCCGCCGAGGTCCAGGTAGAGCGAATGGTTCGGGTGTTTCTCCAGGCAGGGGATCTCGGTCTTGGCGGTGAGCACGAACGCGACGCCGGGGAAGCCGTGGAGGCATTTGCCGGAAGCGCCGGCCGCGTAGGCGATCGGCAGATGCCAGGGGATGTGCTCCGCGCCGAGCGAGCTCACCGCGTCGACGTGGACGACGATGCCGTGCTTCTTGGCGAGGCGAGCGACGGGCTCGAGCGGGTTCAGGTAGCCGGTCGAAGTTTCGTGATGGACCATCGCGATCGCGGTGACGGAACGGTTTTTCCTTAAAAAAGCGTCGACGGTCTTCAGGTCCGGGAACGCGAGGCCCTCTCCGCGCAGGACGTGATGCGCGATCCGGTGGCGCTTGAGGATGTCCGCCATCCGCTCGCCGTAGACGCCGTTGGAAAGAACGAGGAACTTTTCGCCGGCATGGCCCGCGCTCGACAGCATCGCCTCGACCGCGAGCGTGCCGGAACCGGCAAAAAGCGCGGCCTCGTGCGTTTTGGCGATGCCGAAGACTTGCGGGAGGGACGCGCGCACGGAGGCGAGCGTCTCGTAGTAGAGCCCCGCCTGAATGCTCTCCACGGTGGACCGTCCCAGCACGCCCGCGGGTTTCACGATTTCCACCGCCGGCAGGCGCGCCGTGTTCCCATCGAGCGCGGCCATGGAAATCTGTACCCCGGGGGTGATGATTCCGCCCAGATACTCGCCGCCGGCCCCCACGGCGCAGAGCGTCGTCGCCGTCCCAAAATCCACGATCACCATCTCCCGTCCCGGATACAGCCCGATGGCTCCCATGGCATTGGCAATTTTGTCCGCACCCACCTCCAGCGGATTCCGGTAGCGGATCTTGAGCCCCGTCTTTACCCCGGGCTGGAGCAGGAAGGGTTCCACCCGGAAGTACTTCAGGAAGCAGTTGCGCAGGGAGTGAATGACGTCCGGCACCACGGAGCACATGGCCACACCGGTGACGGCCGCCGGGTCCACTCCATTTTCGCGGAGCACGGTGCGGA
>CAZHID010000109.1:6412-6962 GCA_964532445.1 uncultured Planctomycetia bacterium
CCCACGGCCTCGCCCGCGACCTGCTTGGCACGCTCCAGCATCTCCCGGGCCGCGGCTGGCGACGCCGCCCCGATTAACGCGCGATAGATCCACGCCGCCTTTTCTCTGCCGGCCTCGCTCAACAGCGCATTCCGGGAACTCAACGCCAGCCCGTTTTCCGCCCGCACCGTCGGGCAGGCGACGATCTCCGTTGGCAGGAAGAAGTCGGCCGCCATGGCTTTCACCACCGCCAGTTGCTGATAGTCCTTTTCACCAAAGTAGGCCCGGCCGGCACCGGCCAACTGGAGCAGTTTCAGGACGACGGTCATGACGCCATCGAAGAACCCCGGCCGGTGCCGCCCCTCCATCTCCGCCGTCAGCCGTTCGCAGGTGACGCGGAACAGATAGCCGTCCGGATACAGTTCGTCCGCGGTTGGCAGCAGCACCTCATCGGTTCCCAAGCGGCGCAACAGTTCCAGATCCGCCTCCAAGGTCCGCGGATACCGCCCCAGGTCCTTCGGGTCATTGAATTGGGTGGGATTCACAAACAGGCTGACGGCCACCACGTCGT
>CAZHID010000110.1:0-6937 GCA_964532445.1 uncultured Planctomycetia bacterium
CGATTCGCCTCAGGACGCCTCGGTGATATCGGACCATGATTATCAGGCCGCGCTCGCGTTCCTCTACATGAACGATCCGAGGACCCCCGACCATTTCGGTGTTCCCGCCCAGACAGAAAATATGAGCGCCGAGCAGATCGAAGCACGCGAACAGGCGATCAAGGACGCAGCGATCACAATGGTCCGGGTGAGCGATACCGGAACGACCGTGGCGGCGAGCGACGCGTTGAACAACGAGACCGGCAACCGCATCGTCGGCGCGACCGGAACGTCCCAGGGCCTCGAAGACATCCTGAAAAAGCTCGAAGGCAGCGACCACACGAACATCAACCCTTCCGAGAACATCCTTCACACCTTCGGATTCATCGGCGTCGATCCGGGCCTCGAGCAGATCGCCGACCAGATCGAAGCGTCCATATCGGAGGGCGCAGCCTCCGACCCCAGGTTCGAAAAGGCGCGCGGTGCCCTGGTCCAGGTCATGGACAAGAACAGGCGCGATGCGCTGGCCGCCATCCTGAGGGCCCGGGGCCTGCCGGTGCGGCTCATGGACGCGGAATCAGGTCTCCCGGACCCGATCGTAAAAAGTGCCGGCAACGAGGTGACGGACGCGGACCGCGCTAAATTGAACCTAAAGCCGGGTGTCCGGCGGTGGATCACGCTTTATGGTCACGCGGGTACACGCGGCCGTGACTACAAGCCCACCCGCGACAAGGACGGCAACCTGATCAGCGGTCTCAACCTGTTCATGGTCGACGTCAACCACGAGAGCCTCGACGAAACGGAATTCAACCAGGCGACCCGGCGTAACCGCCGCGGTATTTCGGACGGCGGCAGGTTCATCTTCTGGAGCTCCGGCATCGAAGGTTCCATCGACGAACAGCTCAAGGACATATTGGACGAGAGCGAAGGCCGGGACCTCAGGAAAGAGGTTCTCGACAAACTCAGGCCCATAGCCAAATCACTTTCCGAAAATCCCAACCGGACCCCCACGCAGGAACTTTTGATCAGAGCCGTCAGTGAGTTGGACAGCGCCGACGGCCGCGCCAGGCTGCGTGCAGCGGCGGCCCAGCCCGGGGTCGACTTGAGCGCCGACACGGCGGAGGCCAAGGCCGCAAGGGAAGCGCTCATCATGAAGATGCTGCTTTTCCAGCGCTACCGGATGGTCAAGCGCATCTCGGATGTCGCGCGGCATATTTCCCAGGACGTACTGCGCACCCGTGGCGTGATCGAGCCGATCAAGCGTCTGTTGCGCAACATCCGCACCGGCCGCGAGCTCACCGCCAAGCAGAAACAAACGTTGAGCGACCCGGCCACCAAGCAAAAAGTCATCGCCGCTTTGGAGCGGGCGATGAAGACCGCGCTCGACCGGGACGCGGAAGACGCCAACCTTGACATTCCTCAGTTGGAACGCGAGAACCCGATGGAGTACGTCCGCAACGCGGCTTTTTCGGCTTTCCGGGAAGCCGAGACGATCTTTCAGACGCTCTTGAACGCGGGCGGTGCGATCGCCGAGATCACCGACGCCAAAGGGATCCTGACGCATATTGACGCTTCCAAGAACTCCATCGTCCGGGGCGAATGGTCCGGTGAGCCTGAGGTGGCCTCGTATGTGGACGCATGGCATCAGTCCGGCAGTGATTACGGCAAACTGGTGCGGTTCACCTTCCAGGTTTCTCAGCAGCTGGTCCGTGAGAACGCGATCTCCGCGCTCGGCCGCTCTTCCGCGCCGGTGTCGGACGTCCATCACAGCGACATGACCGCCAACCACCCGATCACGGTCGGCGTGGGCGAGGGGCAAGTCGAGGCCAAGGCCAACGTCAAGGTCAACTCCCGCGGCGCGACCATCGAGATCATCAAGCCGGGCAAGTTGGATCCCAATAACAAAGCCGAATTGAACGTGCACCTGCCGACCGGGAACACCGGCATCGCCTACATCGATCAGGACGGGGTGCTCTGGGTCCAGGTCTACAAGAACGACGAGCGCACCGAGTATTCGATGACCAAGTACGATGCACCGGAACTGGTCGAGCCTTTGCGCCGGCTCAATCGCGGAACGGACGGCCGGCCCGTAGGTGTCTTCCGCGTTCAGATATCTCAGGGCAATGAGGGTGCTAACCGCAATCCGGGCGGCATCACGCTGCACTTGAGCGACGTTATGATGGCGGTGGACGACCGGCTGTCGATCGATCAGATCGCCGCCAAGCTCGAGCTCGACAAGGCCGATCTCTGGTTCAACCTGATGAGGGCCAAGGGTATTTCCGGGATCCCGGGCGCGAATCCCGGCATGTCGCTCGCCCAGTTAGCCGAAGCTGCCGGCATGTCGATCATGGAAGTTCGGGACATCGCGGCTTCGGTCATCCGCGCTCAAGTTGCGCAGCAGGTTGTGGCCAAGGGTCATTCGAACGGGTTGGCGTCCGCCAAGGAAGATCCCGCCCAGGCGCTTATCGAGGAATCAGAGAAGGATACCGCTTGGAAGGCCGGCGTGGCACGCTTCAAGGCAGCCGAGGTCCTGCTTCATGAGTCCGAACAGTCGGACAAGAACACCGCTCTCGATATCCTGTACCGTTATCAAGGCGAGCTCACCGACAAGGATATCAAGGATGAAGCCGCGCTCAAGGCGTGGATCCAGGGTCATCGGGCTGCTGCGCGTCAAGAATGGCAGGCCGCGTTCGCGAACGAACAGGCGCTGCCGGGCCAGCGGCTCCGTGCCGCTTTTCAAGTCATCCGTTTCATGGACTCAAATATAAGCCCCGAAGAGCGCGCGAAGGCGCTCGAGCCTATCGTCGCATGGCTCCAGACCCTGCAGGATCAGGCCTCCTTAGGTCTGGATGATCAGCTCCTGCAGTTGGCCCAGTCCCTCCAATCGGCTTTGGCCGAAGCGGAAGGTACGGCCGCGCAGGATCCGGCGGCATCCGCAAGCGTGGCGGTCCTTCAGCATTTACGCCAGACCACCGAAGCCGTGGAGGCGAAGCTCCGCGGGCGGTCCGGTTCCGCTACGACCCAGCAAGCGGCCGATCTGGAACGCGATCTGAACAAGCTGATGCAGAAAGTCCGTTCCTGCGCCGATAATGCGGCGGCTGCGGGCTGTACGGAATATTTTGACCTGCCTGAGACAAAGGCCCTTCTCGACCGTCTCCAAAGCATCGGCGAAGCTTCCCGCACCGGCCGGCTGGACTCAAGCCCCGACGCTTGGATCGCCCTCGAAGGCGCGCCGATCGCGTCGCTCCTGTTGGAAGCGGGCCGCGTGCTGACCGCGCGCTACGGCGCCAACAAGGACGGCAAGGCGCTCGAGGAGCTCGCGCGCCGATTGACCGGACCCCGGACTTGGGAGCAGGAAGCGATGGGGGAGATGGGAGCGATCCTCGCGGACCTGTCTCCCGGTTCACCGCTTTCCCCTGAGCAGAAACGCGCGATGGCCCAACGCGCGACGGAACATTTTTTCGGCCAACTCCTGCCGCTTTGGAACGACCGCCAGCGGGAGGGCCGCAACAACGCCGCCGACGACGAACGGATCCGCCGTGCGGCCGCGATGCTGGACTCGATCAGGGCCGCCGCGGGCGTCGGTCAAGGTTCCTCACTGACCATTGAGAGGGCCTGGGACGACTACCGGTTCGCGATGCGCCGCGGAACGATCAAGGACATGAAGGACGCCGCGGAAAAATCGGTCGACGCGATGAAGAGTCTGGTGAACCAAACGAACCCACCTCCGACTGCCGGCGTCAAAGCGGACGGACGCTACCTCGACGTCCGCGCCGGGTTCGACCGGACGGACGGGTCAGCTTATTTCCAGCTGCTCTCCTACGTTCATGAGCAGGACACGACCAAGGACGATGGTACGATCCGCGAGCTCGGCCACGAGGGCACTCCCCAAAATGTCATTCTCGGCACCCGTGACTCCCGCGACGAGCACCGGGTGGACTTTGCCTTCCGCGACCGCCACCCCAACGTTTCCGAAAATTCCGGCGCCATCATCTCCCATGACCGCGCGCGCATCTTCGACTGGGTGAGCCAGGAAGTCGAAGGCGCGTTCCAAAAGGTCCAGCTGCTCAAGCTCGTCCTTGCGGACCTGGCAGTCCTCGCGGCGGGCGGGACCGAAACCCAGTGGATCACGCTGAGCGCGAAAGGCGAAGCGGTCTGGAAAGATCCTGGCAAGGTCCGCAAACAGTTCCGACACGCGCTCGGCATCCTCCGCGACATCCGCGCCCGCGCGCAGGTGGAGCGTTACAGTCCCGACAACCCTGAGAAGCATGCCGAACTCCTCGACTCCCTCAATCGCGAAACGGAGAAAAAACTCGAAGAGTCCCTGCTCGCGGCCGAGGTCTATCGTCAGGACGCGAAAGTAACGGAGGCTGAAGCCGCAGGCGACCTGAGGCTTATCCGCGACAAGATCCGCGATTACGCCCGCCGCTGGATCCATGCCCTCGAAGAGCACGAACGCGAGCATGCCGCGAACCAGAAGACAGGGTTCCAAGGGCTTTTCCGAAGCCAAGCGAAGGGCGACTCCAATGAATACCAAGCCCTCAATGAAGTTCTGACCCACATCCGTTCAATGGGTTGGGGTGACGTGCCCCGCGGCGTCATCCTTCAGATCGTGACCAATATTTCGCGCGGCAACTCGGGTGTCGGCTATCTCCAGGCCAGCGTGACAAACCTGGTTCTGATCTACGAGGCGCTTCCCGCTGCGACCCGGGCCAAGCTCGCGCTCGTCTATCCGGGCAGGAACGGCATGGCGGACGGCACCAAGGCGATCCGTTTCGCCCGCGCTTTGGCCCAACTGGACGACACGACGCTCAAAAATGCCGCCCAAAAGGCCTACAAGACCCATTACCGCAAAGTGGAAGCCGATCTCAAAAAAGCCAACCAGGAACAGCTCCCGATCGAAGAAACCCTCGACCGTTTGACCGCGGACGATGAAGGAAAGGCCGACGTTGACGTCCCCGCTCAGATGGCGAAAAAAGTCGCCGCGCTGACCGGAGGGGACGCGCCCAAAGTGCTGACCGACGATCAAAAGGTCCGGATCAACAACGAAGCGGACCGTATCTATGGCGAGATGATGAAAGAGATCCGCGACCCCAAGACGGCTGCTGATTTTCCGGACGCCGTCGCGTTCCTCTCCGGAGGGAAGGAGCCCTTCGGCCGGTTGAAGCGCAAAGCCCGTGCCATCGCTTACAAGCGGGTGCTCCAGAACGCCGACGCGGTACAGGTCCAAGCTCAGTTCAAGGGCGAATTGGAAACGCTGAACGACTTGATCCGTCTCTCCAAGAAGTATTACGGGTTCAACGGCATGATGACCCTGGACGACGCGGCCGCGCTGCTGCCGGTGAAGTTCCGGGAATATCGCGATAGGATCAACGCTCAGCGGGCGCTCATGCGTAAAGCGATGACCGAGGCCGGAATGGCGGGGCTGCTGGCTTCGCCGGAAGACGCCGAGCTGCTCTATCCGGACCTGACGGATGACAATTTATTCTTTGTCCCGCCTCAGGTGATGAGCGAAACGAACTTTTTTACGGAAGGGGAAAGGGAAGAAAAGGGCAGCACTGCCGCTTACTCGTTCGACTCTTGGAACCTGCTGGTCCTCCAAGCAGCCGAACCCTCCGCGGGTCACGTGGACCAGGATATGAGCCGGTACCTCCGTTTGATGCTTCACGAAGGCCAGCACCAGAACTTTGACGTGATGGACGAAGGGATCCGGGAAGGTCTGGTGGAATGGAACGCCCTTCTCTTGGGCCGCGCGATCCTCCTCGGAGGGAGCCCTCCTCCCGGTTCGGAGGACGCCGTCATGTGGGATAGGCTCGTCCAGGAATTTTACAACAACATGTCGTATCTGAGTTTCATGCAGCAGATCGTGCAGATGTCCAAGGACGGTAAGTGGACCGCCGCCGACATGTTGTTGGCGCAGGCGACCGGCCGGGTCGATCTATTGGGAATTTTGACCTACGATCAGGTGTCCGCCGCCGCAGCCGGGCTCGAACGGCCGTCCCTCAAGGAGGACGCGCCCGAATTCAGCATCGAATGGAAGCGGCTCAAGCCGCGTCTTAAGCCCAAGGACAAGAAGGAATACACCCAAGAGCCCGAAGCCGTGAAGACCCGGGAAGCGCTGCTCGAAAAATTAGCCCTTTACCCCGAAGGCCATCGCGGCGCGTTCTTTCAGATCATCCCGTCGTCGGGAACAGGACCACACATCATTCGCCAAGTGATCCCTGACAACAGCAGCCGTCCCTGGGAACCTGCGACACGCCAGCACCGGCTTTTTGGCCGGTCGATCGAGATCGATCCTGCTGAGGACCTGTCATGGACCGGACGGATCTCGACCGGCCGTCTGCGCCTGCATCCGATCTCCGCCCG
Source organism: uncultured Planctomycetia bacterium (assembly GCA_964532445.1). Taxonomy (GTDB): domain Bacteria; phylum Omnitrophota; class Gorgyraeia; order 2-02-FULL-51-18; family JAGOUK01; genus JAGOUK01. The sequence continues at coordinate 6,346 of CAZHID010000110.1, forward strand.
TCTGAATCAAGCGATCGACAAAGCGGCGTTCAAGATCACCGCCGGCGGATCCTGGTACGCGATGGTGGACCCGCTCGCTGATGACGAAGTGATCGGGTTCGTTTCACTCAAACCCGACGGAAGCGCTCAACAGGTCGCCGGGACAGCGGTGCTCGATGACCGCCGGGAACGTTGGACGGATCAGCAGGTCGCCGCAGCGCTTCGGGGTCCGATCGGTTCGGAGGAAGCGGGAGCGGTGGCACCAGCTGCCGAACTTCGGACGAAGTTGGACGCGTTGAACGCCCGGGTGCACCGGGAGATGGCGGCTGAGATCGACCGGCGCATCGAAGCGTCCGGCGAGTCTCAAGCGACCGCCAACGAGATCAGCATTTGGTACATGCGCCGTGTCCGGGAGCTTGCCGCGTCCATGGGGATCGCGCCGGACCAGATAACCTTTCCTCTTCTGGACGCGGATCTCGGCGAGGAGGGACGCAATCCGCTTCCGGGCGTCGTCACCAACTGGAGCGGCCGGGCCCTCGACGGCGGGAGGGACGGCGGCGTGTTCAGACCCGGGATGATCTACAGCCTTCGATTCGATTTCGCGCTCCGCACC
>CAZHID010000111.1:0-2140 GCA_964532445.1 uncultured Planctomycetia bacterium
CGCCAGCGTATCGAGATCAAACAGGTCCGCGTACTTCGATGCGCTGCCATGCTCGGTATCAATCAGCGCCACGCGCCCACCGAGAGCAGTAGCAATTTTAAGGGCGGTCATCGTCTTGCCGCTGCCAGCCGGCCCGATAAGAGCCAGCCGCAAGCGAGCCTGGGTCTTGGTAGCTTTGGTAAACGTGATAGCCATCGTCATCCTCCAGGTGTCAGCGCGGGGCCGGGGAGGCCGGCCCTCGCGGGGGTGTCGTTACGTGCGGTTGGCGCAATAGCCAGCCACCCAGCGCAACGATTGGGCGATGTTGTCATGCTCGCCGTTGTCGAGGGCCTGGGCAATCTTGTCCAGCGCCTCAGCGATGCGCGCCAGGCTCTCCTCGACCGTCGGCGGCGGGGGCAGCGCGGGGGCAGGTGGCACGTAGTCCAGCGCGTCGTGGAGGTCGTCCACGGTCCAGATCGGGTATCCGTTCGTCTGGCCGTCGCGCCACAGGTACAGCGCGCCAGCGTGCTCCAGCTGGACAAAAGACAGGCCATCGACCACCGCCGTCCCTGTTTCGTAGTCGGGCGTCGCGGTCACGTACCAGTACCCGGAAGAGCAGAGGCCGCTGTCCAAACGCACCCGCACCCGCCACCGGCTCATGAAGCGCGAGGACGGGTCTACGCGTTGTGTCGCGTGCATGATGTGCGAGACGATCTGCCCGGCCAAGTGCATCAACATCGTCGCGTCCGAGCACCCCGATCCGAACATCGAAAAAGTCCCATCCTCCTTCGACATCGACCTGGGCAAGTGCGTGTATTGCGGGTTCTGTGTGGAAGTCTGCCCCGAGGACGCCATCCGCATGGACACCCAGATCCTCGACATCGCGTCCTACAGCCGCGGCGGGATGATGCTCAATATGGAAGAGCTCATGAACCCCGGTTCGACGATGGTCCAAAAGTCCCTCAACCCCGAGGTCGCCGCTTCGGCGACGAAGCCCGCGTTCCAGCCCCCCGCCAAAAAGTAAAATACCTCGTCTTCAAATATCGGAAATGAAAGACCCGGAATGAACTTCCGGGTTTTTTTTATTGCTGTTCGAGCGGCTTTGAGCGGTGGTCCGGGGTCGAGGCGGAGGCTTAGGCCGAGGGTGAGGCTGAGACTTGGGCTGAGGCTGAGAGGTGCGAGCGGGTCGATCGGAGACCGTCGGCGATCCCGGCATCGCCGGGCTCCAGCGCGGCGGCCCGCTCAAAGTCGGCGAGCGCTTCGGCGTGGCGGCCGAGGTCGGATAACAGGAAGGCGCGGTTGGTGATCGCCGGCAAGAGCGTAGGGGCGAGTTCCACGGCCTTGGAGTAGGAGTTCAGAGCTTCGGTCTGGAAGCCGGCGTTTTCTTGGGTGATGCCCTGATCATTGTAGGTGCAGGCGTCGGCCGGTTCCAGCGCGATGGCTTGGCGGTGGTCCGCCAGGGCCCGTTCGTAGGCGCCCAAGGCGTCGTAAATGACCGCTCGCTCGCGGTAGGCTTCAGCGGAAGCGGGGTTGAGGCGGATCACGGAGGTGTAGGAACGGACGGCACGGGCAAATAAGCCGTGTGAGACGTAGGCCCGGGCGAGGGCCAGGTGCGCGCGGGTCAGGTCGGGCCTGAGACGCGCCGCGGCCAGCAGGTCCGCTGTGGCCCTTCCTTGCCTTCCCAGCGCTTCGTAGGCCAAGCCCCGGACGAGAAGCGCTTCGGCGTCCTGAGGAGCTTCCCGGAGCCTGTAATGCGAGATAAAGAGGAGTTTGTCAGCGTTCTCGAAGGGCAGGACCGAGGGTCCGGCACAGGCGGCGGACAGGCCGGCTGTGGATGCTGACGCGGCCGTGACGGCGGAGGGAGCGGACGAGGCCGCGGGAAGGGCCAGGGCTTCGGCCGGGCAGATCAGAAGGGCCGGCAGACAGGTCAAAAGGACCGGCAAGGTCAAAGCGGCCCGCGAGATCATGCGGCGGCCGGGACGCGTCGCGGAGCGGTGTTCAAAATGCTTCATAGCTTCAAAATATCCTTCTTTTCAACCGATAGTATACATGAACGGACGGCCGGGACGCAGGGTTCGAAGCGGGGAAGGACCGTACGGCGGGCTTAGCGGACGATCGTCCGGACGGCGGGCGCGTCGGAGGGTTGCAGGCCGCGGCCGAG
>CAZHID010000111.1:2150-2512 GCA_964532445.1 uncultured Planctomycetia bacterium
GAGGCGAGTTCGATCATCGGCGTGGGATACGCGCCCAGGATGATGATACCGGCCATCGCCGCGTAGAGCGCGACACGTTGGGAGAGGCTGATCTTGAGCGGCGACGGGTCGGTCGCGGGACGGGCATACATGTACTTGACCACACCGAGGTAGTAGTAGAGCGACGTCACGACGTTCAAAAGGCCGATCGCCGCCAGCCAGATCAGGTCCGACTTCACCGCGGCCGACAGGACGTAGAATTTGCCGAAGAAACCCGCCATCGGAGGCACGCCCGCGAGCGAGCTCATCGCGAGAAGCATCGTCGCGGCCATCACGGGAGAGCGCTGGCCCAGGCCCGCGTAATCCGAGATCGATTCGGTTCC
>CAZHID010000111.1:2522-6178 GCA_964532445.1 uncultured Planctomycetia bacterium
GGTTCCCAGCTTCGCCGAGACCCACACAGCGACAAGGAACGCCGCCGCGGTGCTGAAGAGATAACCCGCCAGATAGACCAGGATCGCTTCCGTCCCGCCCGCCTTGAGCGCCGCCAGACCGATCAGGAGGTAGCCCGCGTGTCCGATGCTCGAGTAGGCGAGCATGCGCTTGATGTTCTTCTGGTTCAGCGCGCCGAAGTTGCCATAGATGATCGTCGCGGCGGACAGGACTGCCAACAGCGGAAGGATGAACTGTTCCTGGATGGGCACGAACACGGTCGTGATGAGCTTGATGAGCGCGGCGAAGCCGGCGGCCTTGGAACCGAGCGCCAGGAACGCGGTGATCGGGGCGGGAGCGCCTTCGTAGACGTCCGGGACCCAAACATGGAAGGGGAACGCGGCGATCTTGAAGAACATCGCGATGAGCACGAGCGCCGCGCCGAAGTAAAAAGTGAGCGGGACCTGGGGCTGCGCGGCGATCGCCTTGGCGATATCGGCGAAGTTCGTGAGGCCGGTGGAGCCGTAGACGAAGCTGAGGCCGAACACCAGGATCGCGGTCGAGAGCGCCCCGAGCGTGAGGAACTTGATGCCCGCCTCGATCGAGCGGTCGTCGTCGCGCATGTAGGCCGTGATGATGTACAGCGAGACGGCGAGCGTCTCAAGCGACACGAAAAAAAGCAGGAATTCGCTGGCCGAGGACAAGAGGCACATGCCCGTCAAAGCGAAAAGGATGAGGACGACGAACTCGCCGCGTCCGCGCTTGATCCGGGACTCGTACTGGCCGGCCATATGAAGGACGAACATGCCGGTGATCAGGAAGAAGGCCTTGAAGCAAAAAGAAACGCCGTCCTGGACGAAGCTTCCGCCGAACGCGCTGCCAAAGACGCCCCAGCTCGAGGCGAGGAGGCCCAGTGTCACAGCGAGACCGCCCAGCGCGATATGGGTCAGCGCGCGGCCGCGTTCCACGGTCTTGGGCAGGAACATGTCCGCGAGGAGACCGACGAGGGCCAGACCGCCGAGGGCCAGTTCCGTTTTGAAGCGCGCGAGGGTCGGAAGCAGAGAAGCCGTCATTTAGTGTCCCGCCTTGTGCGTAGAGGCCGCCGCTTTATGCGCGGCCGGCTGCGTCTTGACCGCGGCCTTCTTGACCGTTTCTTTCGGATAAACCGACAGGATCTTGGCGGTGCTCGGTTCGGCGACGCTGAGTAAAAGGTTGGGGAGGAAGCCGACCAGAATGAGGACGGCCATCAGGATCCCGTACGGGAGTTTGGCCAGGCCCTTGGCGTCCTGCACATCGGCGCAGGCGGGGTTGAGCGGGCCTTGGATCGTGTGGCGCACCATCTTGAGCATGTAGCCGGCGGTGATCACGAGGCCCGCGACCGCGGCAAGCGTCGGTACAGGATATTTGTCCCACGCGCCGAGCAGGACCATGAGCTCGCCCATGAACGGCGCGAAGCCCGGGACGCCGGCGGAGGCCATCGCCGCCATGACGAAGAGGGTCGAAATGTAAGGGATCTTGCGTCCGAGTCCGCCCCAGTCCTCAAGGTTGCGCTTATGGGTCTGTTCGTACACAAAGCCGACCAGCGCGAAGCTCAGGGCCGCCATGATGCCGTGGGCGAACATGTAGAGCACGGTGCCGTTCAGACCCGAAGGCGTGAGCGTCGCCAGACCCAGCAGGATGAGGCCCATGTGGCTGCAGCTGGAATAACCGAGGATGTATTTGAGGTCCTTCTGGGTGAACGCGACCAGGCCGCAATAAACGATGTTGATCGCGGCGATGCCGGCGACGTAGGGCATCCACATCTGGGCCCCGGCCGGCATGAGCGTGATCGCGAGACGGATGATCATGTAGGCGCCGAGCTTTTTCAGAACGCCGGCGTGGAGCATCGAGACCGACGTGGGCGCCGCGGCGTAACCGAGGGGGGACCAGGTGTGCATCGGCCAGAGCGTGAGGATCACGCCGAAGCCCGCCATGATGAGCGGGAAGGCCCAGGTCTGGAAGCTCACCGGCAGGGGATGCGCCGCCAGGTGCGCCTGGATCACGACGAAGTCGAACGTGTTGAGGCCCGTCTGCCAGTAGAGGGCGATGATCGCCAAGAGCGCGAGCACCGCGCCGAGCGTGAGGTAGAGCGTGAGTTTCATGCTCGCGTACTGCTTGTCGCCCGAACCCCATGCGCCGATGAGCGGGAACACGGGGATCACCGCGCACTCGTAGAAGAAGTACATGAAGAACACGTCCAGGCAGCTGAGCACGCCGAAGCAGCCCACGCAGAGGAAAAGGTAAAAAATGAGGAATTCCTTGAGCCGGTCCTTGACCTGGCAGGCGACGTAGATGCCGGCTAGCGAGCAGAACGCGGTCAGGACGAGGAGCAGGAGGTTGATGCCGTCCACGCCGACGTGGTACGAGATCCCCATCCGGGGGACCCAGTCGAACTTGTCGACGAACTGATAGCCTCCCGCCGCGCGGTCGTAACGGAAGAACGCGGTGATGGCCGCGGCGAAGGCGGCGGCGATCGACCCGAACGCGATGCCGCGCAGGAGGTTCTTGGCGTCCTTGGGTACGAATAGAAGCGACACCGCTCCGACGAGCGGCGCTAACAAGATGATGGAGATGGGGCCGAATGGCATCAGAAGCCCCTCGTCACGGTGTACCAGATGATGCCGATCAGGCCGGCGGTGATCGTGAGCGCGTAGCCGGCGACCCGGCCGCTTTGAAGCTTCCGCATCACGGAACCGGTCTCGCGGGCGGAGTTGGCGGTGTAATTGACCATGCCGTTGATGAGCACGTTGATGTCAAAGCGGTACAAGATCCCGGCGATGAGCTTCTGGAAAAAGTTCCCGATCGCCGCGGCGACGTGGTCGAGGTAGTACTTTTGGACCAGCGCGCGGTAGAGAAAGCTCGGGAGCTTGGTGATCGGATCCTCGTTGGTCTTGAGGCGCGCGTAAAAGAGCGAGCCGAGCAGGATGCCGGCGACGGCGGCCGTCGTGGCCAGGATCGGGACGATCGCGGGCGGGTGATGATCCCCATGGCCGTGACCGCCGGCGAGGAAGCCCGGGATGCCGATGAAGCCGACGGCGACCGAGAGGACCGAAAGAATGAGGAGCGGGAGGAGCATCACGAACGGCGCTTCGTGGACAGCAGCATGACCGTGGTTGTCATGGCCGTGCGCGTCCTTGTGGCCGTGACCATGATCTTTGTGTTTGCCCTTGCCGTGACCGGCGTGCGCGAGCGCTGAGCGGTCCGCGCCGAGGACGGCCACCCAGACCAGGCGCGTCATGTAGAACGAAGTGAGCAGCGCGGTCGTCCAACCGGCCCAGAAGATGACCGGGTGATGCCCGTAGGAGAGCGCGAGGATCGCGTCCTTCGAGAAGAAGCCCGCGAACGGCCAGATACCGCAGAGGGCCAGCGTTCCAATGAGGAATGTCGCGGCGGTGACAGGCATTTTTTTGATCACGCCGCCCATTTCCCAGATGTTCTGGGTGTGGAGGCCGTGGATGATCGCGCCGGCGCCGAGGAAGAGGAGCGCCTTGAAGAAGGCGTGCGTCGTCAGATGGAACATGCCGGTTTCGGCCGAGCCGAGGCCGACGGCGCTGGCCATGTAGCCGAGCTGGCTGACCGTCGAGTAGGCCAACCGGCGCTTGAGGTTGTCTGCGTTGAG
>CAZHID010000111.1:6188-6866 GCA_964532445.1 uncultured Planctomycetia bacterium
GGCGAGGATCTTTTTAATATCCGTCTGGACCACGGCGAGACCCGCCGCGAGGACGGCGGTCACGCTGCCGAACACGGCGATCGTCTGCATCGCGTCGGCGGAGAGTTCGATCATGAAGAACACGCGCGCCATCATGTAAATGCCCGCGGCGACCATGGTCGCGGCGTGGATGAGCGCGCTGACCGGTGTCGGACCTTCCATCGCGTCCGGGAGCCAGATGTAGAGGGGGAACTGCGCGGACTTACCCGCCACGCCGCAGAAAATGAGGAGGATCGCGATCATCAGGACTCCCGGCAGGATGAGGCCGTTCTGGACCGCGGCCGGGATGATGTGATGGAGCTCGTTGAAGTTGAGCGTGCGCGCCGCGTTACCGGCCCCCGAGAGGACCCAGAGCATCAGGATGCCGAGCAGGAAGCCGAAGTCAGCGACACGGTTCACGATGAAAGCCTTGTTGCCCGCGTCGGCCGCGGAGGGTTTCTCGAACCAGACGCTGATGAGGAGGTAGGAGCTCACGGCGACGAGCTCCCAGAAGATGAAGAGCATCAGGAAATTAGGCGAAAGCACGATGCCGATCATCGAAAAAGCGAACATCGACAGCGACGCGAAGAAGCGCGGGAAGCTCTTGTCGCCGTGCATGTAGCCGACGGAGTACAGGAAGATGCAGCTTCCGACGCCGGT
>CAZHID010000112.1:0-6654 GCA_964532445.1 uncultured Planctomycetia bacterium
TGTACGACAAGGTCAAAGAGATGTCGCGGGCGCTGGAGTTCCTGGACGTGTTCATCGACCTTTCCGAGGTGCTGATGGGCAGCTTCGGCGTCCGCAAGTCGCGCTTGATCCTCGTGGCGCAGAACCTCAAGCAAGGGCTCACGATCGAGCGCGTTTATCAGATCGATCACCGCTACCTCCAGTTCAGCGCGCAGGACAAGGGAGCGCTCTCTCAGGACGTGATGTTCCGCGGGGAAGTGTACCCGTTCGATCTCAGGCTGCTCGAGATCCTGGAAAAGGAATCCAAGCCCTTCACCCTCTGGTCCGGAGGGGAGACCGCCGGCGCATCCTCCGACCGCGACTTCAAAATGCCGGCGGGGATGGGGTGCTTCACGGCGATCCCGGTCAGGACCAGCGAAGGTCTTTCGGCGATCCTGACGCTCGAGGGCCTTGAGCGCCGGAACGAGACCGCCATCGCGATCCTGGCGGACCGGTTCATCGCCGAGTTCAAACGCATCAAGCTCTACGCGGACGTTCAGCGGCTGGCCATCACCGACTGGCTCACCGGCGCCTATGTCCGCCGGCATTTTTTCAAACGTCTGGAAGAGGAGCTCAGCCGTTCGGCCCGGTTCAATCTCAAGTTCAGCTTCCTGATGATCGACTTGGACGCGTTCAAGGCCCTGAACGACCGCCACGGCCATCTGGCCGGCGACGCCGTGCTCCGCCAGACCGCGGACGTCATCAAGCGGACGCTGCGTGAAGTGGACCTGGTGGGCCGTTACGGCGGTGAAGAGTTCGCCGCGATCCTGCTCGACACGGACGAGAACGGGGCGATGTACGTCGCCGAGCGTATCCGCAAGGCCATTGAGCAGCATGACTACCGCGCCTACGACCTGTCGCTCAAGATGACCGCCTCCATCGGCGTCGCGACCTTCAGCGCCGCGATCCGTGAGCCCGGAGAGATCGTCGAATGGGCCGATTCCGCCCTTTATCAGGCCAAACGACAGGGTAAAAACCGCGTCTGCGCCTACATTAACCGCTAGCCGAAGCGGCGGCCGTTCCGATATAATAAGCGCTTTCCGACCGCCGGCTTAGACCTCATTTTTACAGCGAGACAGCAACCTTGACGAAGCTCCGATGGGCGATCGGTTTGGACCTGGGCGGAACCAATGCCCGCATGGCGCTCGTGGACCGGGAGGCCCGCATCGCTGATTCGGTGCGCCGTCCGGCGAGCGAGGTGGGTTCGCCCCGGGCCTTCGTGCGCTGGGCCGCCTCGGAGTCATCGGCCCTTTTGAAGCGTCACGGGATCGCGCGTTCGGACTTCGCGGGGATCGGCGTGGGCGTCCCCGGTCCCGTGGAACGAAGCGGCGGACGGGTCTTGATCCTGCCGAACCTGCCTTCGTGGAAGAACGTACCGTTGGAAGGGTTGTTGGCCGCCGAAGCGAAATGCGCGGTGACGGTCGAGAACGACGGCAACACGATGACGATGGCTGAACACCGGTTCGGCGCCGCGCGCGGGGTCCGGAACACACTTTTTATCACGCTTGGGACCGGGATCGGCTGCGGCATCGTTCTGGATGGCCGGCTGTTCCGCGGCTCCACATTTTCGGCCGCGGAGATCTCCCATATCCGGTTCGGCGATGTCCGGACCGGCGCGCGCTGCGGCTGCGGAAGCCGGGGATGCATCGAGACCCGGATGGGGAACCGCCCGCTGACCGCGCGCGCCGAAAAGGAGCTCAAGCCTTACTCAGCCCGCCTGCGCGGTCTGGTCCAGCAGGACCCGTCGGGCCGGCTCAAGCTCGAGCACGTCACCCGCGCCGCCGGATCGGGCGACCGCCGCGCCGCGGCCTTCTGGGCCGGGGTCGCGGAAGAGTTCTGACCGCGCTTCCCGCGCTGATCCTCTCCGCCTGTCCCGTGACCGCCCGCGCCGCGGACACGCAGGCCCCCGCCGCCGCTCCCAAAGCCGAGAAGCCGCTCAAGATCCAGGGCGACGCCGTCGAGTATTTTTATGAAAAGAACCGCGCCAAGGGCGAGGGGAACATCACGATCGATTATGAAGGCTGGGTGTTGACAGCTGATTCGGTCGAAGTGGACCTAAAGACCAAGGAAGCCTGGGCGAAGGGGAACGTGGTGCTCACGCAGCCGGGCGCCAAGTATTCCGGCGAGAACATCTACGTCGACTTCGGCCAGAAGACCGCCGAGGTCGAGGACTTGACGGCCGTGATCGCGCCGAGCTACCGCGGTAAGGCCGCCAAAATGGAGAAGCGGGGCGACGGCTACGTGCTGCGCGACGCGTACATCACGACCTGCGACGAGTCCACCGATTGCGCCGACGGCTCGCCCCAGTACCGTTTGGAATCCCGCGAGATCGAGTACTACCCCGACGACAAGCTGGTGATGAAGCACGTGATCCTGAGGCTCCGGAACGTACCGATCTTTTATATCCCCATCCTGACGCTCCCGATCGAGCACTTCGACCGCTTCCCGATCCAGCTCGAGTTGGGTTCGAACAGCGAGTGGGGAGCTTTCGCGCTCACCAAGGTGCGTTACTACGCCAACAAGGACCATGACGGCAACGTGCTGCTCGACGTCCGTGAGAATCAGGGCTTCGCCTGGGGTATCGAACACTTCTACCGCCTTAACGCCTTCGGCCAGGGCGCGCTGCGCACCTACTTCGCGGATGACGCCTGCTTCGAGTCCGGCGACGACTGCTCCCGCGCCAAGGACCACGCGGTCCCGACCGCGAGCCGTTACCGCATCCAGAACCGCCACCGCGCCAAGCTTGATGACGTCACATCACTGACGTTCGAATTGAACAAACTGAGCGACGAGTACATGATCCAGGACTATTTCTACCGCGAAGAGTTCGAGCGGATCGCTTTTCCTGACAACTACGTCTCTGTCGTGCGCGCGACCGACGACTACTCGGCCAGCCTGCTCAACCGTTACCGTGTGGACGATTTCATCCCGGTGGTGGAGCGTTTGCCTGAAGTCCACTTCGACACGCACACACGCGCGATCGGTGACTCGCCGTTCTACTTCCGCAACGAAGACCAGTTCTCGCGGCTCAACCGGACCTTCAAGGACGAGTCGATCGACGAGCGCAACGAGGAAGCTTCCCGCGGGGACGTGCGCAACCGCCTGAGCTACGCCTTCCGCGCGGCGGACGTCGCGGTCACGCCGTTCATCGGCGCGCGCCATACTTATTACAGCCGGAACATGGACGGCGACGAGCGCGCCTTCGTCCGCAACAACGCCGAGGCCGGCGTGGACGTGAGCACCAAGCTCTTCAAGGTCTACGACGCCTCCTTCCATCAGCTGGGCATCGACATCGACCAGATGCGCCACATCTTCACGCCGAACGTCAGCTACTTTTATCAGTCCCGGCCCACCGTTGACGCGACGGACCTCTACCAGTTCGATCAGCTCGACACGCTGGACCATCAGAGCGTGATGCTCCTGGACTTCGAGAACAAGCTCCAGATCAAGCACCGCGCGCGGCCGGGCGACCCGGATTCCGCGATGATCATGCGCGAGTTCGTCCGCTCCATCGTCGGCTTCGAGTTCACGATGCCGCAGATGGACACCAACAAGCTCCACCGGATCCTGACGGAGCTGGAATTCTCTCCCTGGACCTGGCTCAGCATCAACGCCGACAGCCAGTACCTCGCCGAGTTCGACCGTTTCGAGGACGCGAACATCGACCTGACCCACGAGCGCGGCCCGATCAAGCTCAGTCTTGGACAGCGTTTCACCCACGAGACCAGCAACCAGACCACGGCCAATATTGAATGGCAGTTCCATCCCGACTGGCGTCTCGGCGTGTTCGAGCGCTTCGACTTCACCCGGACCTCCATCTCGGAAGGCGGCCGGAACAACGAGTTCGAGCTGGTTCTCACGCGGTCCAACTTCTACTGCTGGACCGTCAGCCTGATCTACAACCGCAGTCACGACGAGAACGGGTTCTACTTCACGTTCACGCCGAGCGCGTTCCCGGACAGCGCGTTCCGCCGCCGGGCGCAAGGGGCGAGGGATGTGAAATATTACGCCGGTCAAACAGAGGTCCGTTCATGAACATCGCCGTTATCGGCGCCGGCTATGTCGGGTTGGTGACCGCCGCATGCTTCGCCAACCTTGGCCACCGGGTGATCAACATCGATAACGACCGCCGCAAGCTCGCGATGCTGCGGAAGGGCAAGCCCCATTTTTATGAGCCCGGGCTCGAAGAGCTCATCCGTAGGAACGTGAAGGAGGGGCGCCTTTCCTTCGCTTCTGAGATCAGCAAGGCCGTTTCCGCGTCCGACGTGGTGTTCATCGCGGTCGGGACCCCGCCGCGCGATGACGGAGGAGCGGACCTTTCCGCGATCGAAGCGGTCGCCCACCAGGTGGCGTCCACGCTCGGTGCCCGCCACAAACTCATCATCGAGAAAAGCACCGTACCCGTCTCCACGGGCGTCAAGATCCGCCAGACCCTGCGCCAATACGCCTCTAAGAACGCTCAGTTTGACGTCGCGTCGAACCCAGAATTCCTCCGTGAAGGCACGGCGATCCACGACTTCATGAACCCGGACCGCATCATCGTCGGGGCGGACAGCGCGAAGGCCAAAGAGGTCCTGACCGCGCTCTACAAGAGCATCAAGGCGCCGTTGGTCATCACGGACCTGAACAGCGCTGAGATCATCAAGCACGCGTCCAACTCCTTCCTCGCGATGAAGATCTCCTTCATCAACGCGGTATCCCGGATCTGTGAGCTGACCGGCGCGGATATCCAGATGGTGGCCCACGGTATGGGGCTCGACAGCCGTATCGGCAAGAAGTTCCTGAACGCCGGCATCGGGTTCGGCGGCTTCTGCTTTCCCAAGGACCTTGCGGCCTTCGTCCATATCTCAGAAACGCTCGGTTACGACTTCACGCTGCTCAAGGCGGTGCAGGACATCAACGCGGCGCAGGTGAAGCACTTCCTGAAAAAAGTCGAGGATGAGCTTTGGAATGTCCGCGGCAAGAAGATCGCGGTCTGGGGCCTCGCGTTCAAGCCGGATACGGATGACATGCGCTATGCCCCGAGCCTTGAGATCATTTCATTTCTGAAGAGCCGCGGCGCGATCGTTTCGGTCTACGACCCGCAGGCGATGGGCAAGGCCAAAGAGGCGCTTCCCGCCGTCCGCTACGCCAAGAGCGCCTACGACGCCTGCAAAGGCGCCGACTGCCTGCTCGTGGTCACGGAATGGAGCGAGTTCAAGGACGCCGATCTGAAGCGCGTCAAGAAGCTCATGCGCCAACCGACCGTCATTGACGGCCGCAACCTCTACGACCCCGCCGGGATGAAGTCGCTCGGATTCATTTACCGATCCATGGGGCGCTGACGCGCATGAAGGGCGTCATCCTCGCCGGCGGACTGGGAACCCGGCTGCTCCCGCTGACCAAGATCACCAACAAGCACCTCCTGCCTGGCTTCGACCGGCCCATGATCTATTATCCGATCCAGGCGATGGTCGAGGCCGGCATCCGGGACGTTGTGCTCGTGACAGGCGGCAATCATTCGGGCGACTTCATGCGTCTCCTGGGTGACGGCCACCGCTTCGGCCTGAACACGCTGCACTATGTCTACCAGGAAGGAGAAGGCGGCATCGCGCAAGCGCTGTCGCTCGTCCAGCACATCACCCAGGACAGTCCGATCGCGGTCCTGCTGGGCGATAACTTATTTGAAAAGTCCATCCGCCCGTTCGCCGACCAGTTCAGGAAAGATCCATCCGGAGCCCTGATCGCGCTCAAGGCCGTCAGGAACCCCGAGCGTTTCGGTGTCGCGACCGTGCGCGGCGGCGGCATCGTGAAGATCGTCGAAAAACCCGCCAAGCCCGTCTCGAAGCTGGCGGTCACGGGGCTGTATTTTTATGACGCGAAGGTGTTCGAGTTCATCCGGCGGCTCAAGCCCTCACGCCGCGGCGAACTGGAGATCACCGACGTGAACAATGCCTACATCGCCCAAAAGAAATTGCGCTACGGTCTCGTGAAGGGCTGGTGGACGGACTGCGGCACGTTCGAATCCCTGTTCGAGGCCAGCCGGTTGGAGCGGGAGCTGCCCCGGAAGGCGCTTCCGTGAAGCTGGTCGTCACCGGAGGGGCGGGCTTCATCGGTTCCCGCTTTGTGCGGCTTCTGTTGGAACGCGAGCCTGCCGCCAAGGTCCTCAACGTCGACAAACTGAGTTATTCCGGCGACCTGACCCGCGTCGCCGGCGTCTCGTCGGACCCCCGATACTCCTTTTTACAAGCGGACCTTGCCGACCCGGCGGCCGCTCAGGCGGCCGCGGAGGGCGCCGATGCGATCTTTCATTTCGCCGCGGAAAGCCACGTGGACCGCAGTCTGCTCGATTCGCGGGCTTTTTTTGAAGCCAACGCGGCGGGCACTCAGGCGCTCCTGACCGCCGCCGCCCGGGCCGGCGTGAAGCGCTTCGTCCACGTATCCACGGACGAGGTCTACGGTTCGCGTCCGTCGGGCGCCTTCTGCGAAACGGACCCGCTCAATCCGACCAACCCTTACTCGGTGTCCAAGGCCGCCGCAGAATACCTCGCGCTGAACGCGTTCCGGCACTCCGGCCTACCGGTCGTGATCACACGCGGTTCCAACACCTATGGCCCCTGGCAGTATCCCGAAAAAGTCATCCCGCTTTTCGTCTCG
>CAZHID010000113.1:0-6529 GCA_964532445.1 uncultured Planctomycetia bacterium
CAGGTCCCCGCAAGTCGCGATCCCCAAGGCGGTGAGACGCTTTTCGGTGACCGGCCCGATACCAGGCAGCTTGCGCACCGGCAGATCCTTCAGGAAGTCCTGGATCCGCTCAGGCCCCACGACCGTCAGACCGTCGGGCTTGTTCTGGTCCGACGCGATCTTGGCCAGGAAGCAGTTGACCGAAACGCCCGCGGACGCCGTGAGACCCGTCATCGCGTGGATGGACTGGCGGATCATCGTCGCCGCGCGGACCGGGTCGGCGCACTTGAGCTTGTGACGCGTCACGTCGAGGTAGGCCTCATCAAGCGACACCGGCTCCACGAGGTCCGTGTGCTGATGCAGGACCGCCATCACGCGCGCCGAGACCTCCGAGTAACGATCGAACCGGGGCCGCACGAAGATCCCTTGAGGACAGAGTTGTTTGGCTTGGAATGCCGGCATCGCCGACCGCACGCCGAACACGCGCGCCTCGTACGACGCCGTGCTGACCACTCCGCGGCTTCCGGGCTCGCCGCCGACGATCACAGGCTTACCCTTGAGCTCAGGCCGATCATGCTGTTCGACCGCGGCAAAAAAAGCGTCCATGTCGACATGGATGATCTTCCGATCCCAAGTCTCGGGACCGGCCGCGGCCGGAGCGCGGAGCTTGCCTAGGATTCGGGAACGAAAGTTTGACCGTTCCAAACGAACGTCTCGCTCTTCAACCGGCTCGTGGCGCCTTTTCCGTCCCGCTGCTGAAAAGTGAGGGTCGGGACGCCATGGTCCGTCTCAAAATCACTGTTAGGCGTGTTCGCGCGCCGTGTAAATATGCGCTCAGGCGCCGGTCCGTTCAAGCGGTACACGGAAGCGTACGAACCGCGGGAGTCGAGGATCCCGGTGACGATGACCTCGAGGGTGCCGTCAGCGTCAAGGTCAAAAAAGTGAACATCGCTGGCTTTTTCGCGTCCTTCCAAAAAGTTGAACACGGGCTTGAGCGTATCCCCCTCGCGCTCACAAAGGAGCGCGAAGTAGGTGTTCATGTTTTGAACGCTGTTCAAATTGACACGTGACGGGTCGCGGGCGCGAGAAACTGCCCTGGACCAGGTAGCGGACGCCGGAAGGGGTCGGGACCTCGTCGAAATAAGCGCAGGCGTCCTCGGTCATGCCGACACAGGTGAGATCCCCCATGGGCCCGATCTTAAAGGAGCCCGGCAGACCGGCGAAGGATGCCTCCGCCGGGACGGGGGTGCACGGCAGAGCCAGCAAGGCGGTCAAGGCCAATACGGGAAGAAAGCGGTGCGGTTTCATGACGGGTCCTCCGACCCCCATAGTACCGCCGCCGGGTCAGGACATCAATTTTTTGAAGTCGATCTTTTGGATGAGACCCAGGATCTCGGGGTCGCGCATGATCGCGCCGAACCGGGCGTGCTTTTGGAGGGCGGGCATGTCCTGCTTTTTCATCAGCTGCATGAACTCAGGGTCCTTGATGAGCTCCTGCATCTTGGGGTGCGAGATGAAGGCCTTGAAATTATCGTCCTTCATCAGCTTCTGCATCATCTGGACCTGTTTCATCATATCGCCCATCTTACCGAACATAGTGCGCTCCTTGTGTTGTTCCCGTCCGGTGCGCGGTCAGTTGAACCGCTAAAAAGCCAAATGATATCACGCGAATGAGTGCTATCCAAAACAAGCTCCGTATATTCCTGAGCGGTCAGAACGGGAACGGGATGAGCGCGGCGCGGCTCCACGCGAACCGGAGGCCGATCGCGCATGAAAAAAGCAAGCTGGCAGCGATCACAGCTCCCCACAAAATACCGCCGGGGCCCGGTCCTAATTTTTCGCGCATCCGGATGCGGGCGCGTTCCGCGGTCCAGGCGGCGAGCAATGCCATCGCACCTAGCGAAGGGAGTTGATAGCGCTCCTCGCCGGTCTCTCGGATGAAGTAGTAAAGGATCGCGATCCAGAGCCAGAGAAAAATGATCCGGTGCCGCCGCACACCCCGCTCCTCGGGGCCCCTCGCCCAAAATGACGCCCACATCAGCGCGAACACAGGCGACAGGGCCGGTATATTCACCAAATGCAGGAGCTTGTTACGTCCGCCGATCGTTTCGAACCACTCATTCCTGACATCCGGCTGGGTCATGACATTCGAATACAGCGGACTCCCGTATTCCGTGTGGATCCATCCGTACCACCACCCGCAGACCAGGATCATGAAGCCGGTGAATACGGCGATCAGACTCAGCTCCCGCGCCCATCCGAGCCGCTCACGGCCGCGGACCATCGACACCAGACGGACAAGCCCGAACGCCGCGACAACAAGGATCGGCAAGAGACCGGACTGCTTGGTGAGAGCGGCACCGCCCGCGAGCGCGCCGGCCAGCGCGGAAAGGACAAGGCTCCGCCTCTCCACCGCCAAAAAATAAAAAGCCATGGAACCCGCGACGAGCATCGCCGTCGTGTTGTCGGCCCACACACGGTGAGTGCACAGGATCAGCATCGGATGCGCCGCGGTGAACACGGCCGCGAGCGCGCCCACCCGGTCCCCAAAAAGAGTCCGGCCGATCAAAAAAATAAACAGAAGCAGTGCGGCGTTCGACAGGATCGGCACGATCATCGCGTACCCCTGAGCCCTCATGATCCCGCGCGCGTAACCGATCACGGACGATGCGCGGCCGCGCATGGCCTGCTCGGTCTCCCTGAACGGGAGCAAAAAGTACGGCTCCCCGGAACCCGGATAAATATAGTGCGCTCTTGATCAGGATCGGAAAAAGCGGCGGGGTCGTCAAAAGCCGCGTGTCGTAATATCGGACGCCCTGGCGGTCCAGGTCGTCCAAAAAGTGCCCTCGGACACCGGGGACGATCCTGAATTCACGAAGCAGGTCATCCGAAAGGGCCGTTTCCAGGCCGTGAAGGTTATAACCCCGCAAACCCTCGGCCTGGATCTTGAGGGCCGTGCCGATGTAAAAAACTTCATCCCCTTTTCCATGCGGCAGGGTCATTGCCTTCGCGTTCAGACCGATAGAAAAAGCGGCGATACCCGCCAGCAGCAATAAAAGTTTTTTTGAGATCATGGGAGAATGATCCGAATGGGCAGGGTTCAAAACCGGTATCCGAGACTGGCCCCGCCAAAAAGCGACGCGTCGTCCTGACCCTGATATTCCCGGGTCCGATAGACAAGCGTGTAGCTGACACGGAATTCAGCCACCGTGAACGCGATCCCGGCGCTCAGGTCGAGCACGAGCGGGTGTTTGTCGACGCTGTAATCGGTATCGAACGTGTTCCCGTCGAGAAAAATATTCCGCGCCACCGCCCGTCCTTGGGCACCGCCGAACAAATACCAGCTGATCCTTCCCTTCTGCGGTTCAAAAAAACCGCTGCCAGGGATCGAAGGTCTCACCAGGATCGGTGTGTCCTGCCAACGGTCGAACGACGGCGCAAGGCGGACGCTGAAGCCGCCCTCGGCCAGCGTATAAACATTGCCGGCGCTCGCGCCGATGTTGGGTTCGGCCGAGAGCCAAAGACCCGGCAATGCCGCGCTGAAGAACTCAGGCCAGCGGCGGCGCCACGACAAAATGATCCCCGGCTCGTTATCGATCTGATTATCCCAGCCCTCCGGGTCCTTGAACCCCATGACGTCGTGGATATACGCTTGGGCTTCCTCGCCCTGCGCCCAAGGTCCGACCACGCCGAGCGTCAGCTCCGCGTCATCCACATGATCCCCCGTGAGAGTGGTCACGCCGATCGATCCGTATAGGAAGGCCGCCCATGGACGGCTGCCCGGCACCTGGGCGGTATGAGTGATGTCCTCGGCGTGTAAAGGTTATGTCCGATGGAAAACATCGAGCTCGTGGTCTCGTTCGCCGTAAAGAACGGCACCATCGCGTCCAGCCGGTCGATGAGTCCGCCCGATCGCTGCGTTATATCGGAATAGCTGATCCGGACCCCGCTGGTGTAATTCTTGTCCGTTCCCCGGCCTAAAGAATCATTCTCGACGGTCAGGGTTAAAAAGTTCTTTTTCTCATGGTCAAGGACTTCCCTTGGTATCCGCTCCTGGAGCGTGCCCTGCCGGTCGATCACGGAAGCTTCCGACGGCGGGCAGCCCATTGTCAAAAGGCCCACGACGGCCCATCCCGCATAGGTCCCCGCACCGAATTTTTTACTCAAAGGAATGCGGGTCACTGGTGACCACCGCGCCCAGGAACCTTCACGCAACCATTCCGAGCGCTTCGTGGATACGGCCGGTGAGGACCGCCTTCGCAAAGGCCATATCGAAAGACTTGATCGCCTGTGGTGCGCTCACGCAGCCTCCTGCCTTCTGGGTTCAAAATATTCACGTCCGCCAATTGTCCCATATTATTGTCACTACGAGACCGCTTAAAAGGCGACCGCCGTCTGCAGCCCAAAGTTGTTCAAATGATCCGAATCTTCCGTCCGCTCCCAGGAATAGTTCAGAAAAATGCTGATACGCTCGTTGAGTTTGAAGTCCAGACCGCCTTCAACCCGCCAGTATGCGAGCGTCTGACCGGCCAACGTGTATTCGTAGTTGGCGGGACCCAACACGTAACGCAAATTCACCTCCGACTCATGGATCGTTTTGGCGCCAAAGGCCGTCCTGATGGACGGGCGCAGCAAAATGCCGCCCACCCGCACGTCGTACACCGCGTCCACGCCGGTCAAAATGGAAGTGGTGTTGTAATATTGCCGGTCGAACATCAACGCCTGACTGCCTCCCGTTTCCGCAAAGCCGTCCAGCGCCGTCCACGACCCTTCCACACGGCCGAACGGCGCGGCCTGGAACTTTCCGCCCCGGAGCAACTCGGTCTTGAGCGAGGCTGAGCCGAACGCCTGATGCGCCCTTCGCGACCCGCTCAACGACTGGTCTCCATCGGTCCGGCGCGTGGTGATCGGCAAATGCCCGTAACCGAGCGATGATTCCATATCCAGGGAATCAAGCAGCTTGAATGAGGTGTATCCCGAAATGCTGTAGTTATCCGCCTTCACCAGGGTTCCGGAGCTGCCGACGTCGGTTTTGCTTTTGCCGACCCCCAGCGAGAAGCCCAGAACGCCGTCTTCGCCCAGCGGCCGGTCCATCCCCCCGAAGAACT
Organism: uncultured Planctomycetia bacterium; assembly: GCA_964532445.1. Taxonomy (GTDB): domain Bacteria; phylum Omnitrophota; class Gorgyraeia; order 2-02-FULL-51-18; family JAGOUK01; genus JAGOUK01. The sequence continues at coordinate 5,088 of CAZHID010000113.1, forward strand.
TGAAGTCCTTGAAGTCCTGCTCCGAAGCGAATTCAGTGGCATCCACGCGGCCGGTCGTGACCTCGTTGCGGGTCCATAGCGACCAGGGTATGCGGACCGGGTCACCGCTGCTCACGCCACTCATCTCCGAACCGTAGGAATTTTTTTCCATTCTCAAGATATCCATCCGGCGGTCTATCGTGTCCAGATTGGATTTGGCCCAACGGTCGGACATATCCGACCACGCGCGGATACTGCCAATGACGTCTTTATTGTTCCGGGGGTCTTCGTGACCGGACGGGCACGAAGGAAGGCTGGCGCCCGTGGTAAAAATAGCGCTCGAAGCCGCGATAGCGTTGCCGAATGTGTCCTCGACCGTCGCGCCGATGGCGACGTAAATGATCTGCCCCAGCGTGAAGTTGCCCGCGGGGGTGATGGTGATGACCTTGTTGTCGGCGTCGATCACGGCGTCAAAGGGAATGTCCGCGCCGGCCGCGTCGGTGTCTTTGAGCGTGATGAGCGCGTCCACGTTGGCGCTGGTGAGCGGCGTGTCATTGAGGTTCCGCACCTCTTCATTGAACGTGATCGTGACCGTGGAAGCCAGGGGCACGTTCACCGCCCCGTTGGCGGGGTTGAATGTCACGGTCGGCGGCGTGGTGTCGGCGGCGACTTCCGCGGCCGTTCCGGCGATGCCCACCGTAAAGCCGTGCCAGTTCTCGTTGCCGCTGGTCCAGGTGATGGCGTTGAACGCTCCTGAAAAATGAAGGGTGCCGTGGGGCTCGCCGGTGCCGCTGACGATGTAAGGATAGGCCCCGACGCCGATCGTCTTCGCCGCCGTCCCGCATCCCCAGAATCCGCACGCGTTCCCCCCGTCCGTCGCATTGCCAAAACTCAAGACGTCGAAGTTGCGGTCGAAGCTGAACGCGGTCCCGTTCAGACTGACGAAGGCGAGGGCAAGATTGGAGATCTGCTTGTCGAACGTGAGCGTCTGAGCGCCCGCGTTGGACAACCGGACGATCGTGACGTTGTTGGGGCGGTTCTCCACGGTCGCGCTCGTGTAGGGCGACGTGCCCGCCGCGCCGTCCGTCCCGCCGCTGTAGTAGTTGGTGTTCCCGCCGGTGCCGTCACCCAACTGATACCCGGCAAGCCCCTGGGTGTTGGTGTAGGTCACCGCAACGGTGTCCCCCGCCGTCGTGATGGTGCCCGTGAGCGTGTGAGTACCGGCGTTAAGGCTGTAAGTGTTCCAGGTCACCCAATAATAAGTCGCCGCTTCCGCGGTCTTGGTGCCGGCCAAAATGATCGAAAGAAGAATGAGCAGGCGGGCTATGGCAAATTTTTTTCGGTTGCCGCCGGATTTTAAGATGTGACGACCTATCGGTATTGCCCTTTTCAGAGGAGGGCGTGTTTGGAGAGTGGTTGCCCGAAGACCAGGCGCTTAAACCAGTTGCTCGAATTCTTAAGTG
>CAZHID010000114.1:0-6508 GCA_964532445.1 uncultured Planctomycetia bacterium
GATGACAAACATCGTCATCGACCGTCTGGATTGCCTGCTGGTGGACTACTGCCGTCGGAGGAAAGTGGGCGTGGTGGTCCGCGGCCTGCGCGTGTATTCGGATTTCGAATACGAGTTCCAGATGGCGCTCACGAACCGGAAGCTCGAGCCGCGAGTCGAGACACTTTTTTTGATGCCGAACGAGTCGTACGCGTACCTGACGAGCCGTCTCATCAAGGAGATCGCCAAGAACGGGGGAGAGACCCGCTCTTACGTGCCGAAGTACGTGCACGCGCAGCTCGTGAAGCGGTTCGCGCGCGACGCCCGGCGACCCCGGTGAAGCCTTCACCGCCGCCGTCGGATGTCCGGCGGCTTTCGGTGATGCATATCCTGCGCGGCCCGATGAACTTCGAGTCGGTGACGCCGGCCGCGGACTTTGACTTCGGCGAGGACGGACCGCGGTACGAGAACGGGATCAAGATCACCGGGAACGTCACGATCGTGGATGATCAGGTGATCACGCAGGTGAAGCTCAAAGGCCATGAGGTCGCCGCCTGCTCAAGATGCCTCGAGGACGTGAAGCGGCCACTCGAGAAAGACTTTTTTTTGGCGTTCGAACTGACCAAGGAACGAACGATCGACCTTTTGCCCTATCTCCGGGAAGAGATGCTCCTGGAGCAGCCCATACAGGTGCTGTGCCGTCCGAACTGCAAGGGGCTTTGCGCGCGCTGCGGAGCGAATTTGAACAAACGCCCCTGCGGTTGCGCGAAACGGCCATGACGCATCCCGGCCAATAACGACACGAAGGAAATAAACCATGCCCAATCCCAAACGGCGGCACTCCAACACGCGCACCCGGAAGCGCCGCACCCACGACAAGATCACGGCCAACGCCTCATCCAAGTGCCCCAAGTGCGGAGCCGACCGTGAGCCGCATCGCATCTGCATGAAGTGCGGGTCCTATCGCGGCAAACAGGTCCTCACCGTCAAGGCCTGATGCCTGACAGTCCCAAGACGCTAAAGATCGCCGTCGACGCCATGGGCGGGGACCACGCTCCCCGCGCGATCGTCGAAGGCGCGGTCGAAGCCGCTAAGGCCTACCCGCACCACCTGGTGCTGGTCGGCCAGACCGACGCCATCGAACGCGAGTTGGCGCGTCTGGGGAATCGTCCGAAGAACATCTCCATCCGTCACGCGGATTCGGTGATCGGCATGTCCGAATCCGCCTCGGTCAGCGTCCGCCGGAAGAAGGACGCGTCCGTCTGCGTCTGCGCGGACATGGCCAAGGCTGAAGAGGTGGACGCCATCGTGACCGCGGGCCACACCGGCGCGGCGGTCGCGGCGACCACCCTCAAGCTGCGGCTTATAGAAGGGATCGACCGGCCGGGCATCGGCATCGCGTTCCCGACGCTCAAGGGACCTTCCTTCCTGATCGACGTCGGCGCGAACATCGAGACCAAGCCCATCCACTACCTCCAGTACGCCGTGATGGGTGATGTGTACTTCCGGTCGATCCTCGGCAAGCGCAATCCGACCGTCGGCATCCTCAACATCGGCGAGGAGGACTCGAAGGGCACGGAGATCATCAAGGAAGCGCGCAAGCTGCTGGAAAAGAGCAAGCTCAACTTCATCGGCAACGTCGAAGGCCGTGATATCTTCAACGGCAAGGTCGACATCATCGTCTGCGACGGGTTCGTCGGCAACGTGGTGCTGAAGGTGGCCGAGTCCATCGTCGATGTCATCGGCCAGCTCCTCAAGAAGAACCTCAAGAAGAATTACATGACCATGGTCGGCGCGCTGCTCTCGAAGCCTGCGTTCAAGGCTCTGAAGCGCGAAGTCGACTACACCGAGTACGGCGGCGCGCCGCTGCTCGGCATCGACGGTATCTGCATCATCAGCCACGGTTCTTCCAATCCCAACGCCATCAAGAACGCGATCCGCGTCGCGGGCGAATTCGCCCACGCCAGGATCAATGAGCGCATCCTCCAAGAAGCGCGTCTCCTGAAGGGCCTCATCGCTTGAAGTCCATCGGGATCATCGGGATCGGCCATGCCGTCCCGTCCAAAGTCCTGACCAACCTCGACCTCGAAAAGATGGTCGAGACCTCCAATGACTGGATCGTGAGCCGCACCGGCATCCGTGAACGGCGTATCGCCGAGCCAGGGGACGGCACGAGCCGCTGGGCCTGCGAAGCCGCCCGCAAAGCGATGGCCCAGGCCGGCGTGAAGCCCGAAGAGCTCGACCTCATCATCGTCGGAACAACGACACCCGATATGCCGCTGCCCTCGACCGCCTGTTTCGTCCAGAAGGAACTCGGCGCCAAGAACGCCGTTTGCTTCGACCTCGCCGCCGCGTGCGCGGGGTTCGTCTACTCCCTTTCGACCGCTCAGCAATTTTTGCTCAATGGGACCATGAAGACGGCGCTCGTGATCGGCGCCGACCAGATATCCTCCTTCCTTGATTGGAAGGACCGCTCGACCTGCGTGCTCTTCGGGGACGCCGGCGCCGCGGTCATCCTGCGCGAGGTCGCCAAACCCGCGCGCGGCATCATCGCGTGCGCGCTCGGCTCGGACGGCGAGCACGCCGACCTGCTCAAGATCCCGGGCGGAGGATCGAAGGTCCACGCGTCGGCCGAGTCGGTCCAGGCGGGACAGCACTTCCTTAAGATGAACGGCGCCGAGGTGTTCAAGCTCGCGGTGCGCGGGATGGGTCAGTCGATCGCCAAGGTGCTTGAGCAGACCGGCACGCGCGTCGAGGACGTCGCGTGCATCGTGCCGCACCAGGCCAACATGCGGATCATTGACGCGGTCGCCGACCGGCTCAAGGTGGACCGCTCCAAAATTTATGTGAACCTCGACCGCTACGGGAACACGTCGGCCGCGTCGGTGGCGATGGGTCTTTCGGAAGCGGCACAGCAGGGTGTGATCAAAAAAGGCGACTTGGTGCTTCTGACAACGTTCGGCGCGGGCCTCGTCTGGGGCAGCGCGCTGGTGGAGTGGGGGTTATGACGAAGGTCGGTTATATTTTTCCGGGACAGGGCGCCCAGTTCCCGGGCATGGGTCAGGACCTGTACGCTCACTTCGAGGAAGCCAAGGCGGTCTATGACCGCGCCAACGAGCTGCTCGGGTTCGATATCCGGCGGATCTCGTTCGAAGGGCCGGCGTCGGACCTCCAGCGCACCCGGTACGCGCAGTCCGCTATTTTTGTGAACAGCATCGCGGCACTCAAGGTGTTCGAGGCGCGGTTCAAACCGGCGGACGAAACGCCGGCCGCCGCTGCGGGCCTGAGCCTCGGCGAAGCGACAGCCCTCGTGGCCGCCGGAAGCATCTCGCTGGATGCCGGGCTTGGCTTCGTGCGGGACCGGGGACTTTTTATGGACGAAGCGTCGATCGAAGTGCCGGGCTCGATGGCGGCCGCGATCGGGATGACCGTCGCCGAGGTCGAGGCGGTCTGCGCCGAGACGGGCGCCGAGGTCGGCAATCTGAACTGCCCGGGCCAGATCGTCATCTCGGGAAGGAAGGCGCCGGTCGAGGCGGCGGTCAAGCGCTGCCAGGAACTCGGGAAACGCGCGGTCCCGCTGGACGTGAGCGGCGCTTTTCACTCCACCTGCATGAATTCGGCCTGCCGCCGGATCGAGGACGCGCTGACCCGCATCGAGGTCCGCCAGCCGGCTTACGCCGTCATCTCCAACCTGACCGCCCGGGAGGAAGGGAACCCTGTCCAGATCAAGAAGAACCTGGTGGATCAGATGAACCACCGGACGCTCTGGGAGGACTCCTGCCGCCGGATGATCGGGATGGGCATCACCAAATTTTATGAGCTGGGTCCCGGCAAGGTCCTCAAGGGGCTCATGCGCAAGATCGACCCAACGGTGACCGTGGTCCCGCTGGGCACCGCTGAGGACTTCAGACAATTGGCCGGGGGAACGGGAGGGGTCCATGCTGCTCAGAAGTAAGGTTGCCATCGTGACCGGGGCGTCCCGGGGTATCGGCCGTGAGATCGCCTTCCGCTTCGCCCGGGAGGGGGCCAAGGTCGCCATTTGTGCCCGGAACGTGGACCAGCTCAACAGCCTCCGGGACGAGATCAAGGCCGCGGGGCTCGAGGAGCCGTATGTAGTGCCCACAGACGTTTCTAAAGAGGATTCTTTACAATCCCTAGTGGATGGTGTGATTGACAAATGGTGTGAAGTTGATATACTCGTCAACAATGCGGGGATCACCCGCGACGGTCTTTTGGTCCGTATGTCGGAAGAGGAATGGGACGAGGTCATGGACGCCAACCTGAAGGGCGCGTTCCTGGGGACCAAGGCCGTTGCCAAGCCGATGATGCGCCAAAGACGCGGTCGGATCATTAACATCGCATCGGTGATCGGGCTGGTCGGCAACGCCGGTCAGGCGAATTATGCCGCCAGCAAAGCGGGCATCATCGCGCTGACCCAGTCGGCGGCCAAGGAGCTCGCGAGCCGGAACATTCTCGTCAACGCGATCGCTCCGGGCTTTATCCAGACCGAAATGACAGACCGGCTCCCGGAAGCGGTCAAAAATGGTATTCTTCAAGCTATTCCGCTGAAAAAGTACGGCAGCGCCGCGGATGTCGCCGCGGCGGCAGTTTTTTTGGCCTCGGACATGAGCAATTACATGACGGGCCAAGTTCTGACCGTTGACGGCGGAATGGTGATGTAGCACCTCAACAGCAAAGGAACAATCGATGTCAGCAGACACACAGGCAAAAGTAAGGTCGATCATCGCCGAGCAGCTCGGCGTCAAGGTGGAAGAAGTCGTTGACCAGGCATCCTTTACGGACGATCTGGGCGCCGATTCCTTGGACACCGTCGAACTTGTCATGGCCCTCGAAGAAGAGTTCGGCATCGAAATTCCTGACGAAGACGCCGAGAAGATGCGCACGGTCGGAGACGCCATGCGCTACATCGCCGACAAATCCAAAGCCAACGCCGACTAAACGATGTCCGAACGACACGTCGTCGTTACCGGACTCGGGAGCATCACGCCCATCGGCCTGAACGTGGCCGATACCTGGGCGGCGCTCCAGACCGGTAAATCCGGGGTTGCCCGGATCACCCAATTCGATCCCAGCGCGCTGGACTGCCACATCGCCGCCGAGATCAAAGGGTTCGACCCCACCAAGTCCATCCCTCTTAAAGAATCGCGCCGCATGGAGCGTTTTACGCAACTTGCGGTGGCGGCTGCTTTTGAGGCATGGAAAGACGCGGGCTTCACGGTCGAATCCGCCGATCCCGCGGAGCGCGAAGATTGGGGCGTCGTGATCGGTTCCGGCATCGGCTCCCTCTCCATCATCGAAAAGCACCATTCCCTATATCTGGAGCACGGGACCAAAAAATTCAGCCCGTTCATGATCCCGATGCTCATCATCAACATGGCGTCGGGCTGGGTCTCGATGCTGCTCGGGCTTAAAGGTCCGAACATGGCCGCCGTCACCGCGTGCGCGACCGCGAACCACGCGATCGGCGAGGCTCTCCGCAAGATCCAGCGCGGCGACGCGACCGTGATGGTCGCCGGCGGCACCGAGAGCTGCATCACGCCGCTGGGCGTGGGCGGATTCTGCGCGCTCCGCGCTCTGTCGACCCGCAATGACGCGCCGGAAAAAGCTTCCCGTCCGTTCGACAAAGACCGCGACGGATTCGTGATGGGGGAGGGCGCCGGCATCGTCGTCCTCGAAGAATACGAGCACGCCAAGAAGCGCGGCGCCCGCATTTACGCGGAGCTGGCCGGCTATTCCGCGACCGGCGACGCGTACCACATGACCGCGCCGCACCCGGAAGGCGAGGGGGCGATGCGCGCGATGAAGCTGGCGCTCAAGGACGCCAAGCTCAACCCTGAAGACATTGATTACGTGAACGCGCACGGCACGTCCACCGAAATGAACGACCAGATCGAGACGCTCGCCATCAAGCGCGCCTTTGGCGATCACGCCAAAAAACTCCAGATCAGCTCGACCAAGTCCATGACCGGCCATCTGCTCGGCGCCGCCGGCGGTGTCGAGTTCGTCGCGTGCGCCCGCTCGATCCAGGAAGATATCCTGCATCCGACGATCAATCAGACGACGCCCGACCCCGATTGCGACCTGGACTACATCCCGAACACGGCGCGCAAAGCCAAGGTCCGCGCGGCGATCTCCAATTCTTTCGGCTTCGGCGGCCACAACACCTGCCTCGTATTGAAGAAGGTCTAAGCGCATGGGCAATCTCCTCCAGGGCAAGCGGGGTCTCATCGTCGGTGTCGCGAACAAGCGCAGCCTGGCGTGGTCGATCGCGCAGGCCGCCCACCGTGAGGGCGCCGAGGTCGCGCTGACCTATCAGAACGAGCGTCTCAAGGAAAATCTCGAAGAGCTCGCGCCCCAGGTAGGCGCCAAGATCCTTTTGCCCTGCGAAGCGACCCAGCCGGCGGACCTTGAAAAAGTCTTCGCGGCTTTGGACAAGGAATGGGGCCGTCTCGACTTCCTCGTCCACGCGATCGCGTTCGCGAAGGCGGATGAACTGGAAGGCGAGTAC
>CAZHID010000115.1:0-1737 GCA_964532445.1 uncultured Planctomycetia bacterium
TGGATCACCTTCCGCTTGATCTCGAGACTCGTTCTGGCGACGGTCATCAGCTCGTCGAAATGCTTAAAAAGCGCGTCCTCGTCCCCCGCGTGAAGGAAGCCCAGGCGGGCACAGTTGATCGTGACGACGCCGAGCGACCCCGTCTGCTCCGCCGATCCAAAAAGCCCGTTGCCGCGTTTCATCAGTTCGCGCAGATCCAACTGCAGCCGGCAGCACATCGATCGGATCTGGTTCGGCTTCAGATCGGAGTTGATGAAGTTCTGGAAGTACGGCAGGCCGTATTTTGCCGTCATCTCAAAAAGGGCCTCGCAGTTGGGATGCTCCCAATCAAAATCCTTGGTGATGTTGTACGTCGGGATCGGAAAAGTGAACACGCGGCCGCGGCTGTCTCCGCGCGTCATGATCTCGATGTAGGCGCGGTTGATCAGGTCCATCTCGCCCTGGAGTTCGCCGTACGTGAACGGCATCGTCTCGCCGCCGATAACCGGCGCCTCCGCCCTCAGATCTTCCGGGCAGACCCAGTCGAACGTGACGTTCGTGAACGGCGTCTGCGTCCCCCACCGGGACGGAACGTTCAGGTTGTATATGAACTCCTGCATGTGCTGCAGCACGTCCGGGTATTCGAGCCGGTCCTTGCGCACATACGGGGCCAGATAGGTGTCGAACGACGAGAACGCCTGCGCGCCGGCCCATTCGTTCTGGAGCGTGCCGAGAAAATTGACCATCTGCCCGATGGCCGACGACAAGTGCCGGGGCGGCGCTGAGTCGATCTTGCCCGGAACGCCGTTCAACCCTTCCTTAAGCAGCGTCTTGAGCGACCAACCGGCGCAATAGCCGGCCAGCATGTCCAGGTCGTGGATGTGAAGGTCCCCCTCGCGGTGTGCGCGCCCCACCTCCTCCGGATAGACATGCGACAGCCAGTAATTGGCGATGACCTTGCCCGAAATATTCAGGATCATCCCTCCCAGAGAATACCCCTGATTCGCGTTGGCGTTGACGCGCCAATCCATGCGGTCCAGATACTCGTTGATGGACGCAACGACGTCGACGACCGTGCGCTTGTCGCTGCGCAGCGCCTTGTGCTTCTCGCGATAAACGATGTAGGCGCGCGCTGTTCTGACGTAATTGGCGGTGATCAGCGCCTGTTCAACGATGTCCTGGACTTCTTCGATATCGATGGTCTCCGAGCGGAATCGGTGGTCAATGACGCGCACGACCTGCAGCGTGATGATGTACGCTTCCTCGGTAAAGAATTCGCCCGTCGCGAACCCGGCCTTGAGCACGGCGGAATAGATCTTTTTGCCGTCGAAAGGCACCGCCGCGCCGTTGCGCTTGCGCACCGACACGACGCTCTTCGCCCGGAACAATTGGGAATCAATCAGATCTTCCATCAACGCCTCCTGTGTTACTCTCCCGCCCCCCAAAGTCATACCGAAAAGATCTCTCTCATCTGTTTGGACAAAAAGCTCCTGCGCTGCTTGCCTGGGCGGAACTTGTCCCCCAGCCGCGCAACATCGGCGACCGTGCAAACAGCCAAACGCTCCCGGATCCGCTCCTTGGCCTTGGCCCAGATGGGATGGAGAGGACACGGATTCTTGTCGTTGCACTTGGCGAGGCCCATGATGCAGTTGGTGAAGGCTGATGTCGACGGATCGTCCACTGCCTCGATGATCCGCAGCAGCGTCAGCCGCGATGGCGGCACCTGCAGTGCATATCCGCCGGTGGAGCCCCGCGCGG
>CAZHID010000115.1:1747-6473 GCA_964532445.1 uncultured Planctomycetia bacterium
GACGACAGGATGCGGCCTTTGGCCAGGCATTGAAAGATCTTGGCCACATACGAAGGCGACACCCCCGTCTCGCGAGTGACGTCCTTGACCGACACCGCAGCGGCGTCCGGATGGTCCGCAAAATAGATCAGCGCCCGGATCGCGGCCTCACAGGTCTTGGAATAGATCACGACACGCTCCCCTGGATCCCCGTCCGCTCGAACAGGCGGTCCGCGATCCGATCCAGCGTTTCCCTCGAGGCGGGGCGCACTCGGGGGTCGGCAGGCGGACGGTCGATGGTATAGATCTGAACGGTGTTCGGTCCGATCTTTTTAACGGCATCGATCCAGTCGTCGACACAAGCGGGGTCCGTATTCTGCGGCTCCCCCTCGAAGAACATGCTCTGCAGCTCGAGGTCCTTCATCGCGCGCAAACCTTCGACCGATCGCTCCCACTCCGCCGCGTCCGTCGGTCGGTTGACCGCGCCAAACAACGGCTCGGTTCCGGCGTCAAGCTTCATGTACCTTCCATCGAGTTGAGCAAGCGCGGCCCGGACGACCGGCTGGCGGCAGGTGGATGCGTTCGAAAGGATGCCGATGGCGAGGCTGGGCATCATCCGGTCACGGAGCGATACCAAAGCGTCCACCATCTCCGGAAATTTTGGATGGAGCGTGGGCTCGCCGTTCCCCGCTATCATCATCCAATCGAACTCCTGCCGGCCGATCCGAGCTTCCGCGAGGCGCGCCGCCGCTTCCGAGACGACTTCGCGGACCGTCGGAAACATGGCTCCTTCCACGGATGGCATCCGTCCGTACTGGCAATAAACGCAGTCGAAGTTGCAGACTTTTTGGCGCGGCGGAAGCAGGTTGATCCCGAGAGAAACGCCGAATCTTCTTGATCGCACCGGACCGTAAACGGCGGCGGTCTGCAGCGGGATCGTCATGCGGTCTCCAACGGTGATGCCGAGCCGCTCGGCAGGATGAGACCTTCGAGCTCATTGGCCAGCGCGAGCAGGCCGGAGACGAATCTTTCGCCGGCCGTCGGCGACGACTTGAAGATCGATCCTGTCAAACCCGTGTAATATCCGATCCCGTTGATCAGGTTGCGCTTGAACTCGTCGAAGTGCGCGGCCTCCTTTTTATCCGGATCCGCGCCGGCTTCGCTCACCATCATCTTCAGGTAGTCGATATAGATCTTCAACTCGTTCAAAAAAACATGTGGCCGGTCCTCGTTCGGACCGAACACACTGGACCTTCCGTAAATATGGTCCACCATCTCCCGCAGCGAGCAGATCCTCGAAAAGTAGGCGATGTTCGGTCCTGGGCAAACAGCGGGGGCGAGCCGTTTTTTGTCTTCCTTGATGCCATACTTGATGAGCGCGCCGTCGCCCAGGTCCCGGCAGATACAAGCTTTTTCGAGCACCGCCTCGGTGCGCTCCTTGAGTTCGGGCTCACTCAACCCCTGCTGCGCAAGGTCGTCGAGCTTCAGACGCTGGTACCGGGACGACGCGACGCAGAGCGCTTCGCCGAATTCGGTGTTCATGGCGAGATACTTGTTGAGGCAGGGGCTTCCCGGCTTCCCGGACCGGATCCGCTCCCGTCGCAGCTCCTCGCTAGGTGAATGAGGCAGGGTGTAGAACGGTATCCCCAACGGCGATGAACGGCTCAGATAAACATCCTTCCCGCCGGCCGTAAGCGCTTCGAGCGTCGCCGTGTCCACCGCCGTCGCTTCCGGCACCAGCAAGAACGGCGTCCCCCACCCCACCGACTCCACACCGTACCGCTCGATCAAAAATCGCTGCTCATCCGAAGTGCCGATTCCCCCTTGTGCCGTGATCCGCACCGGATATGGCGCGTCCGGGACCGGACGGTTTTCTTTTTGAAGCGCCGCCTGGTAAGTCAAGAACAGGGTGTCGACCAACTCCTGCTTCCTGGCCTTGAATTCTTCCAGGATCGGCCCGAGTAGAAGTCCGGTCGTTGCGAACGCATGGCCTCCGCAGTTAAGCCCGGACTCAACGCGGTACTCGGACACCCATATTCCCCGCTTGGCCAGCGTTCTCGCCTGTATCGAGGCGGACCGGTAATCACTGACTTTGAGCGCGATCTTTTTTTTGGGCAATTCACCCTTTTTTGCATAAAAATCATCGAACGCCGCCGCATAACTGTACAAATACGGGTTTAAGCCCGCCGAAAATACGATCGATGATCGCAGGGTGCTTTTTGCGTACCCCCGGAGCGCCACCATCGCGTCAGAATATTCCCGGGGTAATTTTTCACCCTTGAAGGAATTCTCCCGGTCGGCCTTCGTCATGATGTTGACGTCGATCGATCCGGAGGCCACCCGTCCTCGGAGAAGGTCCTCCAAAGAGCTCCGGTCCGCCCCGTCGGGCATCGCCAGCAGGTCCCGATACGCCCGCTTCAGCGGATTTGCGTCGTCCAGTAACTCAAAATAAACACACAGGTCGCTTTTGCCGTCGAAGGGCCCGCGCTTCATCTCCTCGATCTGCCGCTGAACGATCCGGTCGACGAGGTTCAGATATGCCGTGATCCGCGCTTCCCTGCGATCCCGGTCGCCCGCAGAGATCGCGTGGTAGGGCTCGCCGTATGCACCGCAGTAATGGCGTCGGATCTCCTCAATGAGGTTGTCGTCGACCAACGAGATGACGCTCGAGATGCCGAACCTCGCCACCTTGATCGGTGTGTCGATCGTAAAACCGGTCCCCATGACCGGTATGTGGAACGAATGTGTGTTATCCATAAAAGCTCCTGAATTTGATCAAGGTTTGTCAGTGGGCCGATCACCGTACCGCTCAAATACGAGACATGCGTTGGCGCCGCCGAAGCCGAAGCTGTTGGACATCACCGTGTTCAGCCGAGCCGGCTGCGCGCGATCGCGGACGATCGGAAAACCGCCGGCCGATTCGTCCATACGGTCGATGTTCGCCGATGCCGCGACAAAATCATGTTCCATCATCAACAGAGAATAGATCGCTTCATGGACGCCCGCGGCCCCCAGCGAGTGTCCGGACAGCGCCTTGGTCGAGCTGATCCGGGGGATATCCCCTTCGAACACTTCCCGGATGGCTCTGAGCTCGGCAACGTCGCCCACCGGAGTGCCTGTCCCGTGGGTGTTGATGTAATCCACCTTGCCGCGGACCGTCTCAAGCGCCTGCCGCATGCAGCGCGCGGCTCCTTCCCCTGACGGCACGACCATGTCATCCCCGTCCGAGGTCACGCCGTATCCGCTGAGCTCCGCGCAGATCCTGGCGCCGCGTTTGAGGGCATGCTCCAACGATTCGAGCACCAGGATCCCGCCGCCTCCCGCGATCACGAATCCGTCCCGGTCGGCGTCATAGGGTCGGGATGCTGATCGAGGCGCGTCATTGCGGCCCGCGGACAACGCCCCCATCGCATCAAATTGATGGCTCAGGGTCCAATGCTCCTCCTCCGCTCCCCCCGCGAACACAACATCCTGCCTTCCGCTCTGGATCTGCTCCATCGCGTTCCCGATGCAATGAGCGCTCGTCGCGCAAGCGGACGAAATGGAATAACTGATGCCCTTGATCTTGAACGCGCTGCCCAGGCAGGCGGAGACCGTGCTGGCCATCGTCCTCGGAACCATGCACGCGCCGACGCGGCGGACGCCTTTGTTTCTCAGGAGATCCGCGGCCTCGACCAGGTTGGAGGATGAGGACCCGCCCGATCCGGCGATCAATCCGGTCCGGGTATCGGACACCTGGCCGGCATCGAGTCCCGCGTCCTCGATCGCCTGCTGCATCGAAAGGTAGCCGTAAACCGCCGCATCCCCCATGAACCGGCGGATCTTCCGGTCGATCTTGCTTTCGAGCCCGCTCTCTATACTGCCCGACACATGACTGCGCAGTCCCCGGAGCCGGTACTCTTCATTGAACCGGATCCCGGAACGGCCCTGCTCGAGCGACGCAAGCACCTCACTCCGGTTCTGCCCCAAGCAGGACACGATCCCAAAACCGGTCACAACGACTCTTCTCATCGGATCCACTCTTTCTTTGGCGAACGCAGTTAATTCGGATAATAATATCCTATTTAAAACGGCGAGTCAAAATGGAATGCTTTCTCGGCCGTTAAAATGCGGAGGTTTCGGGGTTCGAGGGGCTGGAAGAATACCGATCGATCAGCACTGTATCCCGGAATTCTTACGGTCGTAGTAATACCAATTGAGAAAGAGGCAGATCACGTAATAGACCGTGAACCCGTACAGGGCGTATTCGGCGTGGCCCGACTTGATCTGCTGTCCGAAGACGACCGGGATGATGAACGCGCCGTAAGCGGCCACAGCCGACGTCCAGCCCAGAACGGGTCCCGCCTGTTCCTTGGGAAAAATGTACGGGATGCTACGGAACGTCGACCCGTTGCCCAGCCCGGTCGCGACGAAGAGCACCATGAAGAGCGCGAAGAACGGCCACCAATAGGCCTCGGGCGAAGGAGCCCCCTTGGCCTGTACCACAAAATATGCGACCCCTAGTGCCGCAAAAACCTGCACCACGGTGCTCCAGGTCGTGACCTTCGAACCGCTTCCGATCTTATCGGAGAGCCACCCCCCGACCGGCCGGATGAACGCCCCCAGCATGGGCCCCAAAAAGGCCCAGGTCATGGGATTCGGTGCGTGCGGATTGACTTCCCCGCCCGGGAGGTAGCCGAACACGTCCTGGATGAGCTTGGGGAATGATGCGGAGTAGCCGATGAACGAGCCGAACGTCATCACATAA
>CAZHID010000116.1:0-2989 GCA_964532445.1 uncultured Planctomycetia bacterium
ACTTCTTGACCCATTCCGCGTAGATGCCGATCATCTCGTCCGCCGAGAAGATACGGCCGGGGTTGGACTTCCAGAACTTGTAGCCCTTGCGGCCGCCCTCGTCGAACAGTTCGGACGACGCGCAGTCGAGCGCGATCTTGATCTGGCTGCCGGCCTTGTAACCCGCGGCCGCGATCGCTTCCATGATCACTTCGAGCGATTCCTCGTTGCCGAGGTTGGGCGCGAAGCCGCCTTCGTCGCCGACGGCCGTCACATGACCCTTTTTCTTGAGGATCGTCTTCAGGGCGTGGAAGATCTCGGTGATCCAGCGCAGCCCCTCCTTGAAGGAAGGTGCCCCGACCGGCGCGATCATGAACTCCTGGAAGTCGATCTTGTTGTCGGCGTGCTTGCCGCCGTTGATGATGTTGGCCATCGGGACCGGCAGCGTGAACTTCTTGTTGCCGTGCAGGGTGCCGATATGACGGAAGAGCGTTACGCCGCTGGAGGCCGCCGCCGCGCGGCAGACCGCCATCGACGCCGCGAGCGTCGCGTTGGCGCCGAGCCGGCCCTTGTTGGAGGTGCCGTCGAGCTTGATCATGAGCCCGTCGATGGCCTTCTGATCGAACGCGTTCTTGCCCTTGAGCGCCTTGGCGATCTCGGTGTTCGTGTTCTTGACGGCCTTCTGGACGCTCTTGCCGAGGTAACGGCCCTTGTCGCCGTCGCGCAATTCGACCGCCTCGAATTCGCCGGTGGAAGCCCCGCTGGGGACGGCAGCGCGGCCGAAGGAACCGTCGGCCAGAAGACAATCGGCTTCGACGGTGGGATTACCGCGTGAATCAAGGATCTCGCGGGCGAACACTGATTTAATTTTGGCTTGCTTCATGACGACCGTTCGGGTCTCCTGTCTTAGCTGTTGGGTTGACGTGATGAAAAAACTTTTTATCGGACGCGGACCTGACGGCCTTTGACCGCGACCTTGCCCGCGGCCAAAAGCCGCACGGCCTGCGGGTAGAGCCGGTGCTCGACCGCGTGGATCCGCTTGGCGAGGCTCTCGGCGGTGTCCCTCGCCTTCACCCCGACCGCTTCCTGCAAGATCACCGGTCCGCCGTCCAGTTCCGGCGTGACGAAGTGCACCGTGACGCCCGTGACGCGCGCGCCATAGGCTATCGCTTCGCGGATCGCGTGCGCGCCCTTGAACGCCGGCAAAAGTGATGGGTGGATGTTGAGCATCTTTCCCTTATATGCGTTCACGAAGCCGGCGGTCAGGATCCGCATGAACCCGGCGAGGATCACGAGGTCGATCCCGGCCTTTTTGAGCACGCCGAGGAGCGCCGCGTCGAACGCCGCGCGGTCGGCGAAGTCTTTGGGGTCCAGGAACGCGGCGGGCTTGCCGGCCTTATTGGCCCGGGCCAGCGCGAACGCGTCCGCCCGGTCCGAAACAACGAGTCCGATCCGCGCCGTGCCCAGCTTCCCGGCGCGTTCAGCGTCGAGCAGGGCCTGGAGGTTCGAGCCGTTGCCCGAACACAGAACCGCCAGGCGCTTCGAGGCCGCCCGGCGGTTTTTCTTAGATGTGCTTGGAGATGCGCTCACGCAGGGCTTCTTTGGGCAGGGCACCGACGATGCGGTCGGCTTCCTTGCCGCCCTTGAAGACGATCAGGGTCGGGATGTTCATGACGCCCATCTGAGCGGCGACTTCGCTGTTCTCGTCAACGTTGAGCTTCACGATGCGGGCCTTGCCCGTGAGACCGGAGGCCACTTCCTCGAGGATCGGGGCGATCGCGCGGCAAGGTCCGCACCACGGGGCCCAGAAGTCCACGACAACGGGAATGGCGGATTCCAGGACTTCCTTCTTAAAGGTCGCGTCGGTGATGGCGGGGGTGATGTCTGACATGATGTCTCCTTAAAATGAGCTGGAGGCCAGGATTGAACTGGCGACCTACAGTTTACGAAACTGTCGCTCTACCAACTGAGCTACTCCAGCAAAAAAACCTTGTCGAAAGAGCGCTTATTCTACTCGCTTTGGGTGGGAGTGTAAACCCGGGCCGATCAGGCGGCCCGGGAAGGGTTCCGCCGCACCGGACCAAACGGCCGGGCGGCGCGGGATCAGACTTCGTAGGGGTTCTGGATCCCGAACTTGGCGGACAGCGCGTCGAGTTCCCGCTCGTCCTCGTCGTTGGGACCGTCGAGCGTGATGCGGCTCAAATGATGATAGAACTTGTTGAACGCCCAGTCGACCGCGATGTCACGTCCGCCGGTTTCGGCCTCCAAGAGGGCGCGCGAGAAGATGAATTCCTTGAGCTCGCCGTTGATCTCGCCGACGACGCGGACCGAGAACTTGTCCTCCCCTGTGAACTTACCGTACACGACGAACTCGGTGTCGCGGTAGAAGTCCGGCAGGTCCTGCGGATAGGCCTGGCGCTCGTTGAGCCCCGAGAACTGGTACTGCACGTTGATGAGGAGCGGGTTGCGGATCTTGTCGTAGAGCTCGGCGATGCGCTTCTTGATCTCGCTCGTCCGGAGCGCGTACTCCGACCAGCCGCGGTTCTGATAGGCCAGGAAGTCGAGCAGGTACCGGTTGACCCGGTTGCCGCCGCTGAACGCGAAGATGGACCGCGCCTTGCGGTTGATCCGGGCGATCTCGTTGATGAGGCGCGCCGTGGACGTGAAGCCCTGGGTCGGGCGGCCGTCGGACATGAAGATGATGTAGGACGGGTTCACGGAGGCCTTCTTCTGGATCGTCTCGAGGAAGGCCTCGTAAATGTCGGTGCGCTCGCTGGACTCAAGCTTATTGAGGAACCAGATCGTCTCCTTGACCGCGTCCTTGGTCGGCTCCACCGACTTCGGAAAAAGCGGCGTGATCTTGTCCTTGAACGTGTAGATGTTGTAACGGTCGCCCGGGTTTAGGTTGGCGACCGCGTACTGGATGCCGCGGATGAACTGGTCCAGCCGGTCCTTGCCCGTGCTCAAAGAAGCGTCCACGAGGAAGATCACTTCCTTGTTCATCACAGGC
>CAZHID010000116.1:2999-5511 GCA_964532445.1 uncultured Planctomycetia bacterium
ATACTTCTCGCCGTCCGCCGGGTCCTGATAGGTCGCGACGCGGACCTGGATGAATTCGTCGATCATCCGCTGGCCGGTTCCGTCGCCGGGCCCGAGCCCTGAGAACATGCTGTAAACGGGGTCATGGATGCCGACCTGGTTGGGCGTGAACGCGAACATCGTCTCGCCGAACGCGCCGGGCGTCTCGATCGAGGAGTGCAGGGCCGGCGCGGGCGACGCGCTGTCGGTGATCACGTGCTGGGACGGCGCGCTCTTGGTCAGAACGCGCGGCGCGGACGGCGTGTTCTCTTTGAGGAGCTTCTGCGGGACGTTCGGCTTGTACGGACCGGAGCCGGCGACGACGGTCTGCTTGCTGTCGAACACCTTGTCGAAGCTCGGGGCCTTCAGGTCCTCAGCGTTCACGGGCCCGACGGGACCGGCCGCGCGCGACTTGGAGTCCGGGTCGGCGAACTTGAGGTTCTCGATGTAGCTTTGGACAAGCTGCTTGGACTTGTCCTCCTTGGCGATCGTGACGGGACGAACGTCGAACATCTTCTTCGTCTCAGCGACGATGTGCTTGGCTCCCGGCAGGAACCAGAACAGGGACAGGCAGAGGAAGCCCGCGTGGAGCGCGGCGGAGATCGCAAATGAAGATTGGACGGACCTTTGGGGTTTCATCGTGTGATCGCTTTCAAGCGTTGAGCGGCGTCCTTGGCCCGGGCGTGGCTCGGATAACGTTCCGCGAGCTCACGGTAGGCTTGGGCGGCCTTTTCGGTGTCTTTGGCTTTTTCAAAAGCTTGTCCCGCGCCCCAGAGCGCTTCGGGGACGGTCTCGGGATCGTCGTACAGGATCGCCACGGCGAAGAAGGTCTTCGCGGCTTCCTTGTAGTTCTTGGACTCCAGGTACATCTCTCCGAGTTTGACGCGCACGCGCACCGATAACCTGTGGTCGTCTCCCGCGAGCCTGAGCGCGTCCTCGAGCGCGTCCTCAGCGGCGGCGCCGTTCCCCTGTTTGGCCAGCGCCAGACCCTTGCCCAGGGACGCGCGCGCGGCAAGTTCCCCGCCTTCCTTGAGCGCGCGGTCATAACCGGCGACGGCTTCGCCGGGGCGGCCCGACAACCGATCGATCTCCGCGCGGTAAAAGGCCGTCTCCGCGGGATAAGCGTCCGCGCCGAATTTGGTCCGGAACAGGTTCAGAACTTCTTCCAGCTTCGGAGCGGAACCGGCGTTCGCGTACACGTCGGCGGTCCAGAGATAGGCCTGCGCGTCATCGGCGTAAGCCGCGTAGTGGCGAAAAAGTTTGAGGTACACCGCTGCCGCGCTCCGGTAACTTTCCAGCGTGATGTAACCGAAGGCGCGGTTCTTGAGCAGTTCGGCATAACGCTCGGCAGGAAGGTCCTTGGCGGAGATCTTCTTGTAGATCTTAAGCGCACCCTTGACATCACCCGAACGCTGGGCGTTCGCGGCGCGGAGCATTTCGATCTCCTTGGGATTCACCGCGCCGGCGAAGCGCCGCGCGTGGTTGTCGTACGTTTCGGCGGCGAGGTCATAACGGCCGGCCTCGGTGTACAAACCCGCCATCCGCAGATGGACCTTCTGGGCCTCGGCGCCGGAGGGGTAA
Source organism: uncultured Planctomycetia bacterium (assembly GCA_964532445.1). GTDB lineage: Bacteria > Omnitrophota > Gorgyraeia > 2-02-FULL-51-18 > JAGOUK01 > JAGOUK01. Next base: position 4,599 of record CAZHID010000116.1, read on the forward strand.
CGGTCCAGGAAACGCTGGGAATCCTCGATCGCCTTCACGTGGTCCTTGAGCTTCACTTCCGAAAGGATGAGGTCCGAAAAAGCCTTGGGGGCCAGCTCCCCTTCGGGAAAAGCGGCCAGATAAGCGCGAAAAGCCTCGATGCCCTTGGCGTAGTCCCCCGACTCCGAATGCAGGTAGGCCTGAGCGAGCATCGACTCGTCGCGGAATTTCGAACCCGCCTGCGCGGCGATCTTCGCGTACTCCGCGAGCGCCTCATCCTTCTTACCGAGCTTGCGGAACGCTTCCGCGCGCAGAAAAAGGATCTCATCAGCGGCCAGGTTCTGCTGAGCGTCCGGGGATTCAAGGAACGTGAGCGCCTCGGCGGCCTGCCCTTGAGCGATCATGTTCTGCGCGACGCCGAGCTTGGCCGCGCGGGTCTCTTCAGGCTTGAGCCCCTCGGCCTTCATCACTTCCTGATAAACGCCCTGGGCCGCTTCTTTTTTGCCGCTGCGCGAAAGGCCTTTGGCGGCCAGCAGCTTGAACTCGACCTGCTTCTTGGGGTCGCGGACCCGGCCGCTTTCTTCCTGCGCGACCTGGTTCAGCTCCTCAAAACGTTCGGCGTTGACCAGCGCGTTCATGAGGTTCAGGATCGCGTCCTCGGCGACCGTCAACGCGATGACGCAGGGGCCCGTGATCATCCTCGCAAAGCCGGTCGGCGCGCAGACGCTCACGCTCGCGCAGGCCAGCGACACCGACCTCACGGATGACGACTACTTCGAGATCTACATGCCGAAGCCCGGCACCGATCCCGCCTCGGATTATTGGATCATCAAGCGCGAGGGCAGCGCGAACAACATCGCGATCATGTGGGGCAAGTACCTGCCGAGCGCGGGCAGCGGCGACACCTACCCGGCCTTCTGTCGGGTGCACGTCG
>CAZHID010000116.1:5521-6443 GCA_964532445.1 uncultured Planctomycetia bacterium
GACGCACGATCGGATCATCCGCCTTGGCGGCCTCGGCGAACGTGATCGCGGCGTCCTCGAACATTTCCTGGGACAGCAGCACTTCACCGAGGTAGTAACGCGCGAACGGCGTATAAGGACCGGGCTTGGGCGCTTCGGAGACCTCGCGGAAGTGCGCGGCGGCGGCGTTCATATAACCCTGGTCGAAGCTGATCTTGCCCTCGTAGTAACGGGCGGCGACGCGGACCGTGTCATTCTTAGCCCCGCGCAGTTCATGAAAAAGCGTGAACGCTTCCTGCTTGGAGCCTTCATACAAAAGTGTCTCGCCCGCGCGGAGCCGGGCTTTTTCCGTCTCAGGGGATTCGGGATTGCGCTGGGCGAAGGTCAGGAATTTTTCGCGGGATTCCGGGTAGCGTTTGAGGAAAAACAGCGACTCCCCCGCTCCGAGCAGCGCTTCGCCCGAAGCTTCCTTGGCCCCGGTGTCGCGCAGGATCGCCTCGTACTCTTCGAGCGCCATGTCGTACATGTCGCGCGCGTAGAGGCCCTTGGCAAAGTCGAGCCGGTCCCGCAGGGATTTGCCGGATGGGGCGGAGGCGTCCGCAGGCACGGCCTGCGCGGCCACGGCCGCTGCCGGAGCCGAAGCCGGAGCCGTTTTCGGAGCGGTGGTCGGAGCTGACGCGGACGCCTGAGGCGCCGCCACGGCGGCCGCCGGCGCCTTCACGGCATCCTCCGCGGCGCAGGGCAAAGCCCATGCGCCGAGAAAGACGGCCGTAAGAAGCGTCAAACGCGGCTTCATGCTTTGGTTATTCCTTGGAGGTCGAGAAGGCGATGTTCCAGATGTTCGCCGCGGCGCAGGCGTCCAGCACCGACACCACCGCCTCGTGATACGTGCGCTTGTCGGCGCGGATCACCACGGGCTGGTTCGGGTAGAGCTGGCTGAGCT
>CAZHID010000117.1:0-6323 GCA_964532445.1 uncultured Planctomycetia bacterium
GAGCAGGAGCACACGGTACGGGATGCCGAGAAGCTGAAGGATCTTTTCGGCGTGGCCGGTGAGGAGTTCGTGGTCGTTCCAAGACTCCTCGGCACGCGTGAAGCGGACGAGCTCGACCTTGTCGAACTGATGCACGCGGACCATGCCCTTGGTGTCCTTACCATAGGCGCCTGCTTCAAGCCGGAAGCACGGCGTGTACGCCACATAAGAGATAGGTAACGATTCCGCTTCGAGGATCTCGTCGCGATGGACGTTGGTGACCGGCACTTCCGCGGTCGGGATCAGGAACAGGTCCTCCTCGCGCGGCATGCCGTCCTCGTCGGCGGACGAACCGCGGAACACGCGGTACATGTCGTCCTCGAATTTCGGGAGCTGGCTCGTCCCCTGCATGGACCTGCGCTTCACGAGAAAGGGCGGGGACATTTCGCGGTACCCGTGCTCGCGGGTGTGGGTGTCGATCATGAAGTTGATGAGCGCGCGCTCAAGCTGGGCGCCTTCACCGGTATATAAGAGGAAGGAGGTCCCGCTGATCTTTGTCCCGCGCGGGATGTCCACAAGTTTGAGGCGTTCGATGATCTCCATGTGCGGCTTGGGAGCGAAGTCGAACTTCCGGGGCTCGCCCCACTTTCGCACTTCACGGTTCGCGGCCGCGTCCGCGCCCACGGGCACATCGTCCGCGGGCAGGTTCGGGATCAGGAGCAGCTGGTCGGTCACACGCGCCGCGAGCTCGGTCACGGTCTGATTGAGCTCCGCGATGCGGTCCGAGACCTGCTTCATTTCCGCGATCTTGGCCGACGCGTCGCCTTTTTCCTTCTTCAGGCGCACGACTTCCTCATTGGCTTTGTTCTTGAGCTGGCTCAAATTCTCAAGCTCGGCGATCTTAGCGCGATGATCGGCGTCGATCGCCAGCAGCTGATCGAGGTCCACGGACGAACGCCGGGTCGCCAAGGCGCGGCGGACGAGGTCGGTTTCTTTGCGGATAAAATTGATGTCGAGCATGATTAGACTCCGTCAGCGGGTTCCGGCCGCACCGCGCCGTCACCCGTCGGTTTGAAGATCACTTTTTCGGGCACGCGCCCCCAGCGTTCGATCAGCATCCCCCACGCGAACAGCAGGTTGGAGGTGTTCTCAAAATCTGGCCCCGTTTCCGCCTGCTTCTTGAGCGCGGCGTAGGCCTTGGCGAAGTCGCCGTCCTTGTAATAAGCGTTGGCGAGCAGGTGGTGCAGATTCTCTTTGGCCGCGGCTTCCGGGTCAGCGGCGACGGCCTGCTCGGCGAAGCGGATCAAGTCCGCGCGCGACGCGTCGCCCTTCTGTGCGGCCATGCGGGCCAACTTGAGCGGGATGACGTAGTTCTTGGGATCGGCGGCCGACGCCATACCGAGGTACTTGACCGACCGTTCGTGCGCGCCTTCGAGTCCCGCGTTGGCGAAGTAGAAAAAAAGCCAGCCCGCGTCGGCGTACATCGCGGGCTTGATCTTGTCCTCGGCGGGCCAGTTGGCGGCATCCGCCAGCCAAAGGTTGATGTCCGCGGCCTCTTCCCGGAGCTTGACCTCGAACTCCTTGTCGTCGAACTCCGCGTTCGCGACGTCGAAGTACTGACCGAAGTATTCCGAAAAACTTTTCAGCTTGTACTCGTCAACGCGGCCGAGGTCCAGCGACGCGTCCGCGGCTGACGCCGAAATGAGGATCAGCAACGCCGCGATCGAACTCTTTAGAATGAAAAGTGGCCGATCAAACATGGGAACTTCGGTCGGAAGGGCCGGGACCGCCGGGCCCGAAGGCCCGGGCCGCCGTTACCGGACCAGCTTGTTGCCGGGCTTGCGGGGAGGGTCCGTGGGACCGCGGCCTGCGACCTTGGCGTTCTTGGTAAAAGCCGGGGCGAGCTCCGCGTTGATCTTGGCGTATTCCGGGTCCACCGTGACGCTCGTTTGGATGGCGTCAACGGGACATTCCGGAACGCACAGACCGCAGTCGATGCAGGTGTCCGGATCGATGATCATGAACGCTTCGCCCTTATAATCACCCGGGTGGATGCAGTCCACGGGGCAGACCGCCACACATGAGGCGTATTGTTCTCCGAGACACTTGTTTCCGATGACATGCGGCATGAAAATTCCTCCTTATTAAACTTTGGACAATTTTATCATACTCGGGCTTGGGCCGGAAGAAATACAAAACCCCGGTCTTCCCCAGCGTCGGCGTCCTTGACCCGCGACGTAAGCCGGTCCCGAAGTTCCGCCGGACACTCCGATGCGCGCACGGCCGTGAGCTTGAGCGGTGGCCGGCTGCGGTAATGGACCCGCGCCATGATCTCCTGCCCGAGGTAGCAGCCCTTGGTGAAAGAGACCAGTTCTTCATCCCCGAGATTCAGCAGCATCGGATCGTCGTAATCCTCGCCTTGAAGCGCAAGCCCGTTCAACACCCGGAACCGCTTGAAGTCCTCTTCGCTGACCCCGGCCTCGACCGGCTCACGCAGGATCCGGATCGTTCCAGCCGATCGCGCGATCGACCACCCGCTCATTTCCGCCGCAGAATCTGTCTGTGCCTGGGTCGCTTCTACCGCCTGCGGACCCGCCGCCCCGTGCGAGGGCTGCTCAAGGTCCCAGTAAACGGCGTAAGGCAGGTCCGTGAGCGCCGTGTCCGTCAAAAAAAGAAAGCCCTTAAGATGGGCTTTGAGCCGATCACGGACGGACGCGGCGACCACCAGCATGGAGGAGTCCGCGTCCAAACGGACACGGTCGTAGACCGCGACGGCCTTCCCCTTCGTGTCGAGGAACGCGCCGCGCGGCGCTATGGGCGTCTGGGTCGTGTAGGACTGGATGAACTTGTCAGCGCCGGGCTTAAGAAGCAGGCAGACGGCGTTCAGGCGGTAAAGCTTCAAGCGGACCTCGTTCTCGGAACGGAAAAGTCATGCCTTGGCGGCCGTATTGAGCTTCTTGATCATCGAGCGGTGCGGCTCGGCAAGCTCTTCGAACTGCACGCCGACAAAATAGGATCCCGGCCGCTCGGTCGCACTCTGCACCCAGGTCACCTTGGCGCCCACGCGGATCGAGCTGTGGAACTCAGGGATGTCGATGTTCATCTCAATGTGGGTGTCCGCCTTCACCGCTTCGACGGAGTAGAACAAAAGTCCGCCTTCCGACATATTGATCAGCGCGGAGTCGGTCTGGATCTCGCGGCCGTGAGGCCCGATCGCGCGAATGACGCGGTACGATCTGAAACGCGGATATTGGCGCTTGTCCTTGTGGCCCTGTACAGAGGTGGTTTTTGACATCGCTCTTCCCTTTCCTTTTGGGGGCAATTTACCACACCGGAAGTGGTTTTGTCACTCATTTTTGATAACTTTTGTCATAAAATAAAACTAAATCATGACTCTTGAAAGATGTTAGTAATGAATGTATATTTCCATCGTAAGCCGAACGGGGACCCACAACACCCCTTGAAGGAGGCATGACGATGTCAGGTTTTAAATCTTTTGCCGCTATGACGACCGCGAGTTTTGTGTTCTTTGCCGGGCTGTCCGCGGCGGTCCTGACCCCTGTCCGCGCCGAAGCCGCGGGTGAGGCCATCGGTAAGGTGATCGCCGTCAAGAACTCGGGCTACACCACCCGCCTCCAGCAGTCGGTCAAACACACGATCAAGGCCGGTGACACCCTTTATGCCGGGGACCAGATCGACGTAAAAGCGGGCAACTTCGTCCAGATCGCGCTCGACGCCGACAAGAACAACATCATCCATATCCCCGGCGATGCCGTGGTTCAGATCACCAAGGACCGCGCGATCAACGTCGAGTTGAACCGCGGTCAGGTGTTCGCGCTGCTGGACCGGCTCGAATCCGGAACGAAATTCCGCGTCGTGACCCCGACAGCCGTCTCGACCGTTCGCGGGACTTATTTCGGCGTAAAACTGAATGGCGCCGCGACTCAGACCAGCGTCTACAAGGGCGAGGTCGGTGTGAACGGGCGGCAATCGAATGGCAAGGCGCTCGGCGCGGCGATCCCCGTGTCCGCCGGCAGCATGACCGTCGTCGCCCACTCAGGGACGCGGCCGCAAGAGCCTAAACGGATGGGTCAGCGTGATTTTGAAGAGATCAACGCCGTGATCGGAACGCTCGGCGGATTGAAAAAACCTCTCGCGTACAGCGACCTCACCGCGGAAGACCCCAAGTCGGCAGCTAAGCCGGCGGGTTCCGATAAGGACATCGACCTCACGAACAAGAACGCCGACCTCGACGACGAGGCCAACTCGGGCGGTAAGGTCGTCTTCTAAAACTTCGGCGTGATCAGCGGGAGCTGGTCACGCCCACACGGCCGCAGTCCGCCGCCACTGGACACTTCGAGCAGTGCGGCGAGACCGGCCGGCAGTGGTTCTGCCCGAACGCCACCAATATCTGATTGATCGTTCTCCAATACCGGACCGGCAATTTTCGTCTCAGCACCATCTCCGTATCATCCGGCGACTTCGTCCTCACATAGCCTAAGCGATTGGTGATCCGGTGGACGTGCACGTCCACACAGATGCCGTCCTTCCCCCACCCTTGCGATAGGACCAGGTTCGCCGTCTTTCGCCCCACCCCTTTGAGTTCCAGGAGCCCCTCCAGCGTGTCGGGGACCTGCCCGCCAAAAGTGCCGAGGATCTGACGGCACACGTGATGCAGCACGCGGGCCTTCACCCGATAGAAGCCCACCGGGTAGATCAGGCGTTCGAGTTCCTTGAGCGGGATCGCGAGAATGGCGTCCGGCGTGACCGCGCGGCGGAACAGGCGCTCCACCGCGACAGCGGTCGTTTCGTCCTTCGTGCGAAGGCTCAGCAGACATGAGATCAGGACCCGGAAAGGACCCTGGCCGGTACGGGCGACCAGCGTCACCACGGGCGCGTCCCAGCGGCCCACCACCCGCTTGAGCCGCATCAGAACTTTTTGGAAGGTTTGTGGCGTCATGTTCTCATCCTAGCCGGGCTCCGGAAGAAGTCAAGAATGACCGCTTGTGGTAGGATGAACCCCATGCCGCAGCTCCTCACGCTTCGGACCCGCCCCTGGCTGGCGTCCATCAAAGGTCTTTTTTTTCCTCCCGTCTGCCTTGTCTGCAACGCTTCGATGGGGCTTTCGGCGGAGGAAGGCGCATGCCCGGAATGCAGGACCTCGCTCAAGCCGGCCCGCGGCACCGCCGCTTGCGACGTTTCCGCTGAAGACATCGACAGCCTGTTCGCGCTTTACCAGTTCAACGGCGCGGCGCGGCGGCTGATCCATCGGATCAAACTCACGGGCGACGCCAGGGCCGAACGCTGGCTCGGGTCCGAACTCGAGCGAACGGGCGCGCTGGGCGGCCAAACTTTTGATCTCATTCTCCCCGTCCCTTCGCATCGGAAGACGGGTCCATTCGGGTCCGGCCCCCGGGCCTCCAGCCTCTGGGCGCAGGCGCTCAGCGAACGGCTGCGCGCGCCCATTGCGGACGCGCTCGTCCGCGTCCGGACCGTCGCCAAGCAGACCGTCCTGCGCCGCGATCAGCGTCTCGCCTCGCCCGCTTCCTCGCTCAACGTCCGGACCGGTCCGCTCAAGGGCTGCCGGTCGGTCCTCCTGGCGGACGACGTCCTGACCACCGGCGCTACCGCGCGGGCCTGCGCCCGCCTCCTCAAGCTTCACGGCGTCGAACGCGTCACGGCCGCGGTGATCGCCCGGGGCTAGAGAACACCATGCACATCCTGCGCAATTATGTTCTCAAGGAGATCCGGTCCAACTTCTGGGCGACGCTCCTGATCCTCACGTTCGTCCTGCTCGCGGGCAACGTCTTCACCAAAATGATGGACCTGGTCCTGAACCGCGGCGTCGACCCCGTGGCCATCCTGCAGATCATCGTCTACAGCACGCCGTTCATGTGCGTGTACACGCTCCCGATGGCGATGCTCGTGTCCGTTCTGCTCGCCTTCGGCCGGCTCAGCGCCGACCATGAACTGACCGCTGTGCGCGCCAGCGGGATCAGCCTCGCGCGGATCGTCCGGCCGGTCCTGCTCGCGGCGGCGCTGCTTTCGTGCTTCATCTTTTTCCTGAACGACCGGATCGCCTCGCAGAGCCACTTCAAGATGCGCCAGGTCTCCACGCAGATCGGTCTGCGCTCGCCCGCGGCCGCGCTCGAGGAAGGCGTCTTCATCAAGAACTTCGGGGACCTCGTGATCTTCATCCACCGCATCGAAGGCAACGACCTCCACCAGGTCCGCATCTACCAGCCGCAGCCCAAGGGCCCCACGCGCACGATCGTCGCGGAGCGCGGACAATTGATCCCCATGCCTGAACAGAACGACATCAAGCTCAAGCTCGAGAACGGGAC
>CAZHID010000118.1:0-3367 GCA_964532445.1 uncultured Planctomycetia bacterium
AGGCCGGGATGAGGACCTTTTCGCCCAAGAGACGCTCGGATTCTTTTTCGTGCGCGGCGAAGCAGGCGTGCAGGTAGGCCATGTCGCTTTTTTCAAAGTTGTACTTGCAGTACTCCTTCTCGCGCGCGAGGTGCAGGTCGCCGTATTTCACGCCTTTGGCCCAGTCGAGGTCGTAGAGATTGTACTTGCCCTGAAGGAACATGCAGATGCGCTCAAGGCCGTTGGTGAGCTCGCAGGTGATGGGCTTGCGCTCGAATCCCCCGACCTTCTGGAAATACGTGAACTGCGTGACTTCGAGCGAGTCCATCCAGACCTCCCAGCCGAGGCCGGAGGCGCCGAGCGTCGGTGATTCCCAGTCGTCCTGGACGAAGCGGATATCGTGTTCCTTGAAGTCGATACCGAGCTCTTTGAGACTGTTGAGATAAAGGTCCTGGCAGTTCTCAGGCGCGGGCTTGAGGATCACCTGGTACTGGTAGTAGTGCTGGGCGCGGAGCGGGTTCTCACCGTAGCGGCCGTCGGTCGGGCGGCGCGAGGGCTGAACGTAAGCGGCGCGGGTGGGCTTGGGACCGAGCGCGCCGAAGAACGTCGCAGGGTGGAATGTGCCGGCGCCAACCTCCATGTCGTAAGGCTGGATGACGATGCAGCCCTGTTTTTTCCAGTACACGTTGAGGTTCTCGATCAGGTCCTGAAAGTACATGGTTACACTCCCGATTGACTGACTTTGTCCAAAAACAGCAGGGACTTCGGCGCGTACGCGAGGTGATGGTTCAAGAACTGCCGCATCATCCGCTCGAGCTTTTCGCCGACTTCCTGGTTCACTTTGAAAGGTCCGAGCTCCTGGAACGTGCGCTTCATCGCCTGCTCCAGGAACGATATGACCCCCTTAGGGATCATCACCAGCGGTGACTCGGCAGCGCGGCACTTGCCGCAGACGATGCCGCCCGAACCCACCGCAAAAAACATCTCCGTCTCCGCGAACTCCGTCGTCCCGCAGCGGACGCATTGCCCGAGCTCCGGCATGAAGCCCAGCGCCGTCAGGAGCTTGACCTCGAAGATCCGCGCCGTGCGCTTGGGACTGTGCCCGTCCGCGAGAAAATTGAGCGCGTCCGACACGAGATAAAAAACTTCCGGGTGCGCCTCGGCTTCCGCCATCTGGTCGAGAAGCTCCATAAAGTAACTGGCGGTGCCCAACTTTTCAAGGTCGCGGCGGACCGGCTCGAACCGGTCGACCAGGTCCGCGGCCGTAACCATGTGCAGGTCCCCGCCCCGGCGGCGCTTGTAGATCAGGACCTCGTTCAGACTGAACGGCTCGAGCGTCGACCCCATCCGGAACCGCGCGTCGCGCCCGCCCTTGATGATCGCCTTCACCTTCCCGTGCCCGAGCGTGTAGAACGTCGCGAGCAGGCTCGTATCCCGGTAGTCCTGGGTGCGCAGGACGAAGGCCATCGTTTTTTCGGCTGCCACGTCCCCTTACCGCTTAGCTTTGGCCGCGCGGGCGCTGAATTCGGTCAAATATTTTTCCTGCGCGGCGTGCATTTCTTTGTGATCGGCCGGTTTGTGATCATCGTAACCGAGCAGGTGCAGCGTGCCGTGGACGCAATAGCGTTCGAGTTCCTGGGCGGGCGTCTGGCCGTATCCGGCGGCGACGCGCTTGGCGGTCTGGGCCGAAGCGACGACATCACCTAGATAGCCGGCCTTGGCTTCGGGCGACTTCACCGGTACGCCGAACGAGATCACGTCCGTCGGCGTCGGGTCGTTCATGAAGTCCTTGTGGACCTTCGCGATCCGTTTGTCGTCAGTGATGAGGACCGAAACGCCCTTCCCCGCCGCGCCTTCCTTCTTCAGGACGAACTGCAAAAGTGCTTCGATCCGCCGCACATCCGGGCGGACGAAACGCGCCTTCTGCTCGTCGGTGATCTCGATCTGCGAGGCTTTGGCCTTAGGCAATTTTGATCCCCAGGTCGCGGAGCTGTTTGAAGTCGACCGGTGAGGGTGCTTCGGTCATCGGACAGACGGCCTTCTGGGTCTTCGGGAAAGCGATGACGTCCCGGATCGACTCGCGGCCGAGCAGGATCGTGAGAAGGCGGTCGATGCCGATCGCCGCTCCGCCATGTGGGGGCGGGCCGTACTCGAAGGCCTTGAGCATGAAGCCGAAGCGGAGTTTGGACTCTTCAGGAGCCAGACCGATGATGTCGAACACCTTCTGCTGCATCTCGGCGTCGTGGATACGGATCGAGCCGGAGGCCAGCTCGTTGCCGTTCAGCACGAGGTCATACGAGAGCGAGCGGATGTTGCCGTTGTCGTTGCCCAGCTTGTGAGCGTCGTCCGGATGCGCGCTCGTGAACGGATGGTGCTCGCTGTCCCAGCGCTTGGCGTCCTCGTTCCACTGGAACAGCGGGAAGTCTTTGACCCAGGACCAGTGGAAAACGCCCTGCGGGATGAGGCCCAGACGCGCACCGAGCTTGAGGCGGACTTGTCCGAGCGCGGCGTGGGCTTTTTTCTTCTTGTCGGCCGCGAAGAACACGACGTCGCCGGGCTTGGAGGCGGCCGGGAGCGCTTTTTTCAACGCTTCGATCTCCTCGGGCTTGAGGAACTTGGCCAGCGGTGAGTCCACGCCGGTGTCCGTCACCTTGAGGTACGCCAGCCCGCCGAGCCCCTGCTCCTTGGCGAAGAGGCCGAGGTCGTCGAAGTCTTTGCGGCTGAACGTCACCGAGGGCTGTGGCACCTGCAGCGCGACGATCGCGCCGCCGTTGGCCAGCGTTTCCTTGAAGATCTTGAGCTCGGTCGCGGCGAACACAGCCGACACGTCGCGGAGCTCAAGGCCAAAGCGCAGGTCGGGCTTGTCGGATCCGTACTTTTCCATCACGTCCTTATAGGTGAAACGCGGGAACGGCGTGACGAGGTCGATGTTCATGCAGGTCTTGAACACATCCTTGAGCAGCGCTTCGAACACGGCGAAGATGTCCTCATCGGTGACGAAGGACATTTCGAGGTCGAGCTGGGAGAACTCGGGCTGGCGGTCGGCGCGCAGGTCCTCATCGCGGAAACACTTGGCCATCTGGAAATACCGGTCGAAGCCCGAGACCATGAGGATCTGCTTGAAGATCTGCGGCGACTGCGGCAGCGCGAAGAACTCGCCCTGGTTCACGCGGCTCGGCACGAGGTAGTCGCGCGCGCCTTCGGGCGTGGACTTGGTGAGGATCGGCGTCTCGACCTCGACGAAGTTCTGGGACTGCAGGTAGCGGCGCATCGCGAAGACGATCTGGTTGCGGAACAGGATCGCCTCCTGCATCGGCGCGCGGCGCAGGTCGAGGTAGCGGTACTTGAGGCGCACTTCCTCGGAAAGGTGCTCGTCGCCGCCGATCTC
>CAZHID010000118.1:3377-4204 GCA_964532445.1 uncultured Planctomycetia bacterium
TGGCGCGGCTATGGATCGTGAGCTCGGACGCCTGGACCTCGATCTGGCCCGTGGGGATCCTGGAGTTCGTCGTCCCTTGAGGGCGCGCCTTCACGGTCCCGGTGACGCTGACGCAGAACTCGTTGCGCAGTTCCTGGGATTTTTCGTGGAGCTGGGCCGAGACGGCCGGGCTGAAAACGACCTGGGTCGTCCCCCAGCGGTCGCGCAGGTCCACGAACGTCACGCCGCCGTGGTCGCGCGAGGACGCGACCCAGCCGGACAGGCGCACGGTCTTGTCGAGGTGAGCGGTGGTGAGTTCGCCGTTGGTGTGGGTCCTAAGCATTGGCCTTTTCCTTTATCTTTAGCTTTTTTTTCTAAAAAACTAGTTCGAGCGTTGCTTGAAAAAATCGACCAGCCCCGCAAGCGGCACTTCCGTCTGGGGAGCGTCCGAAACTGAAAGGTCTTTGACCGCCGCGGCGCCCTTGGCAAGTTCGTCGGAACCCAAGATCACCGCGTAGCGGGCGCCGGAACGGTCGGCCTGGCGCATCTGGGCCTTGAGCGACCGGGCGTCCAGGTCCATGTGGCACGTGATGCCGGCAAGCCTGAGCGCGTGAGCGATGGCGAAGGCTCCCCGCAGCGCGTCAGCGCCGAGCGCCGCGATCGCGACGCCGGAACGGGGCTGCGCCGCGGGCACCGCGCCCGCCGTTTCCGCGGCTGCGGCGAGAAAGAGGCGTTCGACCCCGACCGCGAACCCGACCGCCGGTGTCGCCGGCCCGCCGAGCGTCTCAACGAGACCGTCGTAACGGCCGCCCGCGCCGAGCGCGTCTTGGGCGCCGAGACCATCGTGT
>CAZHID010000118.1:4214-6293 GCA_964532445.1 uncultured Planctomycetia bacterium
AACGGTGTGCGTGTAATAGTCGAGACCGCGGATGATGCGCGGATTGTGCGACCAATTCAGTTTGAGGTCCGTGAGCAGTTCCTGGACCAGCTTAAAATTGGCTTTGCTCGCGTCGGACACGTGGTCGCTGATGAGCGGAGCATTCACAGCGAGCGCGCGGCAGGCCTCGTTCTTGCAGTCGAGGAGACGGAACACGTTCTTACCGAGCCGGGTTTGACAGTCCTTGCAGAGCTCCGACTCCTTGCCTTCAAAAAACTTCACGAGCACCCCGCCGAACGCCGCGCGGTCCGCGGAGCTGCCGAGGTTGTTGATCTCGAACCGGAACTTCGTGATCCCGGCGGCCTTGAGCAGTTCCGCCAGCACCGCCATCGTCTCGGCGTCGGTGTACGCGGACGCGGACCCGAAGACTTCGGCGCCGATCTGATGGAACTGGCGGAGGCGCCCGGCTTGAGGCCGCTCGGCGCGGAACATGGGACCGGCGTAGTAGAGCTTGCGGACGGGGCGTTCCTGCGAAAGGTTGTTCTGAAGGTAGGCGCGCACGACGCTGGCCGTGCCTTCGGGCCGCATCGCGACCTCGTCACCCGAGCGGTCGGTGAACTTGTACATCTCCTTCTGGACGATGTCCGTGACCTCGCCGACCGAGCGCGAAAAAAGCGCGTACGGCTCCAGGATCGGCGTGCGGACCGGCTCATAGCCGAAACGCGTGAAAACGGCCGCGGCGGCGGCTTCGAGCTTTTCCCACTGACGGGCCTCGTCGCCGCAGAGGTCCTTGGTCCCTCTCAGGCGCTGAACGTTTTGGCTCACTTGATGTCCCGCTTCATGATGAGGCCGGGCTTGAAGATCGCGACCTTCTTGGGGGGCACGGGCACTTCCGCGCCGGTGCGCGGGTTGCGGCCGGTGCGGGCCTTGCGGGCCTTGACCTTGAAGATGCCGAAGTTGCGCAGCTCGACCGTGTCGCCCTTGGCGAGCGACAGCGTGATGTCGTCGAGCATGCGCTGGACCACCTGCTTCACGTCGATCTGTTTGATGCCCGTGTCGTTGGCGATCTTGAGGATGATGTCTTTTTTGGTGATCGTCATGAGATGCTCCTGTTCAGGTAGATCTGGATCGTCGCCGCGGCCATGAGCGCCACAAGTCTCGCAAAAGCCGCCGCGGCCGCGATCGCGCGCCGCGTCCCCTCACGCCGTTCCTTGTCAGCCACTGAGATCTGATAAACCGTTTTGCGCTCGATGCCGGCCGTCCACGACTGGATCTTGAGCTCGGCTTCCTTGACCAGGTGCTCGAGCTGGGAGATCTTGGCGTCGGACAGGCTTTCGAACGACGTGTAGGACTGCAGCTGCTCGAGCCCCAAGGCGAGCGCCGCCGGGAATGTGCGCCCCTCGTCCGACTTTCTCAGCCGGCGCAAACGGAGAAGGAGCGCGTCGCGCGACTTGAGGAGCTCGACCGCTTCTTCCTGCGTGCAGGGATGCGCCAACAGACCCAACGCCTGGCGGCGGAAGGTCGTCCAGCAATCTTTAAAGGACTCGAGGGGTTCAACGGGTTCTGTCATAACTCAAAATAGTGCAATAGGTTATCACACAATGATGAAGGCGTAAATCAGACCGATGGACCGGATGGGTCCGATGGGGCGGCTGGAGCTGGCCGATCCTGCGGGACAGGTCCCGGGCCGACGCGGACCGTCCGGTTCATGCTCGTGATGTTGCCGTGGCCGTCCCTGACATAGGCGTAGACGCGGTAAATCCCCTCTTCGTTCGGCATGCGTAGCGCGGCCCGGTTGGGACCGACACTCACCGCCTGCGGGTCGAAGGAGCGGTTCACGTAATATTCCAGGATGTTTTCGAAGGACGTGCTGATCCAGAAGCCGTACTTGAGCGCCCCTTCTCCGGACGAGCGCAGCGAGAACTCCGCTTCGATGGTCTCGCCGGGCATGACGTCCTGCGTTTTACTGAGCCGCAGGTCCCGAAGGCGAGGCAGCGGCCGCGGACGCGGTTGACCGGTGTAGATCTCGAACATTCGCCACCAGGACTCCCGCCGGAAGATCCCTTGATTCAAATTCCACCAACTCAAGCTCTCCTGTGT
>CAZHID010000119.1:0-6191 GCA_964532445.1 uncultured Planctomycetia bacterium
GACGGCGTCTACACGACCGATCCGCGCATCCTTCCGGACGCGCGCAAGATCGACCGGATCAGCTACGAAGAAATGCTCGAGATGGCGTCCGCCGGAGCGCAGGTCATGCAGGCCCGTTCGATCGAGGTCGCCGGAAAGTACGACGTGCCGCTGCACGTGCGCTCGAGCATGAACGAGGAACAGGGGACTTGGATCATCAAAGGAGACAAATCGATGGAAAAAATCCTTGTGCGCGGCGTCACGGTCAGCAAAAAAGAAGCCAAGATCACGATCGCCGACGTCCCCGACCGCCCCGGCATCGCCGGTAACATTTTCCGCGAGGTCGCCAAGGCCGGCGTGAATGTTGACATGATCGTCCAGAACGTCGGGCGCACGGGCAAGACCGATATCTCCTTCACGGTCCCCGCGGACGACGTGAACACGGCGCTCAAGGCCATCGGCGAGATCCGCCCGGTCATCGCGAAGAAGCAGATCATCGTCGACAAGAACATCGCCAAGGTCTCGGTCGTCGGCGTCGGCATGCGCAGCCATTCGGGCGTCGCGGCCGACATGTTCGAAGTGCTCGGCAAGGCCCGAATTAACATCGACATGATCTCGACCAGCGAGATCAAGATCGCCGTCACGGTGTCCGGCAAGGACGCCGACCGCGCGGTCAAGGTTTTGCACGACCATTTTGTGACGAAAAAAGATCAGTACATGTCGGTTTAACGCCCCCACGGCGCCCTCGAGGCGCCGGTGAGCGGGCCGGGAGAAGTTTTTATGAAGTCAGCCGCGAAGAACAAGACCGTCGAGACTGTAGAGATCTATGACACCACGCTCCGGGACGGGTCCCAGGGCGAGGGGATCTCATATTCCGTGCAGGACAAGCTCCGGATCGCCGAGAAGCTCGACCAGCTCGGCGTCGCGTACATCGAAGGCGGCTGGCCCGGTTCGAACCCCAAGGACCAGCAGTTCTTCAAGGAAGCGCGCAAGATCAAGTTCAAGCACGCCAAGCTCACCGCGTTCGGATCGACCCGCCGGGCAGGCACGAAGGCTTCCGAGGACGGGAACCTGAAGGACCTGGTCGCCTCGCAGACGCCGGCCGTCACGATCTTCGGCAAGACCTGGGACTTCCACGTCAAGGAAGCCCTGCGCGTCCCGCTGCAGGAGAACCTCGACATGATCTCGGACTCCGTGAAGTTCCTTCGCTCGAAGGGCCGCGAGGTCATCTATGACGCGGAACATTTTTTTGACGGGTACAAGGCGAACCCTGAGTACGCCATCCGAACGCTTCAGGCGGCGTACGACGGCGGCGCGCGCGTGCTCGTGCTCTGCGACACGAACGGCGGAACGCTGCCGTCCCAGATCGCCAAGATCGTGGCCGAGGTCGCGGAACTCATCGACGCGCCGCTCGGCATCCACACCCACAACGATTCCGGCACCGGCATCGCCAACGCTCTGGCCGCCGTCGAAGTCGGCGTCCGCCACGTCCAGGGCACGGTCAACGGCTTCGGCGAGCGCTGCGGCAACGCGGACCTGGTCGCCCTCATCGCGAACCTCCAACTCAAGATGGGTCTGCACTGCATCGAGCCGTCGCACATCAAACACCTGACCGAGACCGCGCACTACATCGGCGAGGTGGCGAACCTGGTCATCCAGAACAACCAGCCCTACGTCGGCAAAAGCGCCTTCGCGCACAAGGGCGGCGTGCACATCAACGCCATGCTCAAGAACCCGCAGACCTACGAGCACATCCTGCCCGAGGTCGTGGGCAACACGCGGCGTTTTCTGACGAGCGAACTGTCGGGCAAGTCGAACATCATGATCAAGGCGCAAGCCCTCGACGCGACGCTGACCAAGGAAAGCCCCAAGACCAAGAAGATCCACGAGACGGTCCAGAAGCTCGAGAACGAGGGCTATCAGTTCGAGGCCGCCGAGGCGAGCTTCGAACTGCTCGTCCACAAGACGCTCAAGAAGCACACGCCGTTCTTCACGGTCCTCGGCTACAAGGCCGTTGTGATCTCGGAAGGCGACCAGCCGCCGGTGAGCGAGGCGACCGTGCACCTCAAGGTGAAGGGCAAGGAAGAGCTGACCGCCGCGCAAGGGGACGGTCCCGTGAACGCGCTCGACTCGGCCCTGCGCAAGGCGCTGAGCCAGTTCTACCCCAAGCTCAAGGACATGCACCTGTCGGACTTCAAGGTCCGCGTCCTCGACCAGAAGTCCGGCACCGCGGCCAAGGTCCGCGTGTTCGTCGAATCCACCGATGAGAACGGTTCCTGGACCACCGTCGGCATCAGCGAGAACATGATCGAAGCCTCCTGGCGCGCGCTGCTCGACTCGATCGAATACAAGCTGCTCAAGCGATGACCCTCCCGGTCTCCGAGATCCCCAAGGCCTACGCGCCCGCTGAGGTCGAGAAGAAGTGGCGCCGCATTTGGGACGAGCGCAAGGCCTTCCACGCGCCGGACAAGCCCAATGCGGAAGCCAAGGTCTTTTCGATGGTGATCCCGCCGCCGAACGTGACGGGCGCGCTGCACATGGGCCACGCGCTCAACAACACGATCCAAGACATCCTCACGCGCTACTACCGGATGAACGGTTACAACACGCTCTGGATGCCCGGCACGGACCACGCCGGCATCGCGACACAGAACGTCGTGGAAAAAGCGCTCCGCAAGGACGGCATCGGCCGCGCCGAGCTCGGCCGCGAAAAATTCGTCGAGCGTGTCTGGCAGTGGCGCGACCAGTACGGCAACCGCATCATCGAACAGCTCCAGCGGCTCGGCTGCTCCTGCGACTGGGACCGCATCCGGTTCACGATGGACGAGGGGCTTTCGCGCGCGGTCAAGGAAGTGTTCGTCCGCCTGTACGACAAGGGCCTGATCTACCGCTCCAACTACATCATCAACTGGTGCACGCGCTGTCAGACCGCGCTTTCGGACGAAGAAGCCGCCCACCGCGACGTGCAGGGCGCGTTCTACCACTTGCGCTACACGACCGAGGACGGCAAGGACTCGATCGTCATCGCGACGACTCGGCCCGAGACCCTGCTTGGCGACACGGCTGTCGGCTTCCATCCTGAGGATGAGCGTTACCGCCACTTGATCGGCCGAAGCCTGGCCCTGCCGCTTCTAGGCCGCAAGCTTCGCATCATCCAGGACCCGCAGATCGACCCGGCCTTCGGCACCGGCGCGCTCAAGATCACGCCCGCGCACGACCCTGTCGACTTCGAGCTCGGCAAGAAGCACGGACTGGAGTCGATCAACATCCTGAATCCTGACGGCACGCTCAACGCCAATGCCGGACCCTACAAAGGCATGGACCGCTTCGCCGCCCGCAAGAAGGTGGTCGAGGACTTGAAGGCCGCGGGCATCCTGCTCGAGGTCAAGGAACACACCCATTCCGTCGGTCACTGCTACCGCTGTGACACCGTCGTTGAGCCCTATTGCTCCGACCAGTGGTTCGTGAAGATGAAGCCGCTCGCCGGGCCCGCGATCGCCGCGGTCGAGTCGGGTCACACCAAGTTCCATCCCGAGCGCTGGTCCAAGACTTACATGGAGTGGATGACGAACATCCGTGATTGGTGCATTTCGCGTCAGATCTGGTGGGGGCACCGCATCCCGGTCTATTACGCGACCGACGGCCGGTTCACGGCCGCGCTCGACGAGGCCGACGCCCGCAAACGTTTGGGGCTGCCGGCCGACGCCGTGCTCCGCCAGGACGAGGACGTGCTCGACACCTGGTTCAGCTCGTGGCTGTGGCCGTTCTCGACGCTCGGCTGGCCCGAGAAGACCGACGACCTCAAGCAGTACTACCCGACGCTGTCGCTCGTGACGGGGTACGAGATCATCTTTTTCTGGGTCGCGCGCATGATGATGGCGGGCTGTGAGTTCATGGGCCAGCCGCCCTTCAAGGACATCTACATCCACGGCATCGTCCGCGCCGCCGACGGGTCCAAGATGTCCAAGTCCAAGGGGAACGTGGTCGACCCGATCGAGATCATCGACGAGTTCGGCGCCGACGGCCTGCGCTACGGCATGATCCAGA
Source organism: uncultured Planctomycetia bacterium (assembly GCA_964532445.1). Lineage (GTDB taxonomy): Bacteria > Omnitrophota > Gorgyraeia > 2-02-FULL-51-18 > JAGOUK01 > JAGOUK01. The sequence continues at coordinate 4,027 of CAZHID010000119.1, forward strand.
TCACGTCCGAAGGCCAGGACGTCTACGCGTCCAAGGACCGGTTCGAGATCGGCCGTAACTTCGCCAACAAGATCTGGAACGCGACGCGCTTCGCGCTCATGAACCTCAACGAGACGTCGCTCACGAAGCCGGCGACCGACAAGAACTTTTCGGAAGCGGACCGCTGGATCCTGAGCCGGTACCACAGCACCGTCAACGACGTGTCCCGCGCGATCGAGAGCTACCGGTTCCACGAGGCTTCGTCACGCCTGTATGACTTCTTCTGGTCCGAGGTCTGCGACTGGTACCTAGAGCTCTCCAAGCCCCGCATCCTGACGCCTGAAACCCAGTGGACGCTCCGGACGGTGCTCGAGGGCAGCATGCGCCTCCTGCACCCGATGATGCCGTTCATCACTGAGGAGCTCTGGGAGCACCTCAAGCCCGGTAACACCCAGCCGCTCGCCATGAGCGCCTGGCCTAAGGCGGAACCCATCTGGATCCGCCCCGAGATCGAAGAAGCCATGCAGGACCGCATTCAAGTGATCCAGGCGGTCCGCAACATCCGCGCCTCCTGGAAGATCGCTCCCAAGCAGGAATTGACCGTCCTTGTCCGCGCCGCCTCCGCCGCTGACGCCAAAAAGCTGACCGACAACCAGGACGACCTCGTCCACCAGGCCCGCATCGGCCAGCTCACGGTCGTGACCGAGGCCCAGCGCCCCGCGGAATCGGCCGTGATCAGCGTTCCCAAGTTCGACGTCTTCGTCGAGCTCAAGGGGCTCGTCGACTTCGACGCCGAACGCGCCAAGGTCCGCGCCGCGATCGAGGAAACCTCCAAATTCATCGGCAATCTGAACGGCCGCCTCTCCAACGAGGCGTTCGTCGCCAAGGCCCCAGCCAAGGTCATCGAAGGCGAGCGCGCCCGCCTGGCCGAGCTCGAGGCCCAGAAGATCCGCCTCGAGGAAACGCTCAAGAGTCTCAACTGATCCGATCGGTCTGACCGGGGAACCGGGGAGGTTCGCATGAAAGGCATCGACGCCCAGCTCGAGAAGCTCCTCCAACTCTCCCTCGCCGAGGATGTCGGCCCCCGGGACCTGACCTCGACGCTCCTCCCGCCCCGCCACTCCTCCAAAGCCGACGCCATCTTCAAGGAAGAAGCTGTTCTTTGCGGAATCACGATCGCTGAGCATATTTTCCGGATGATCGACGAGGAACTGCGGTTCCTGCCGGTGGCCAAGGACGGGGAAGTCATCGCCAAGGGCCGCGCGATCTTCTACGTGGAGGGGGCGACCCGCTCCATCCTGACCGCTGAGCGCACCGCGCTGAACTTCCTCCAGCACATGAGCGCCGTCTCGACCAAGACCCGCGCCTTCGTCGAGGCCGTGAAGGGGACCGAAGCCAAGATCCTCGACACGCGCAAGACCTGGCCCCTTTTCCGGGCCCTCGACCGCTACGCCGTGCGTATGGGCGGCGGCGTGAACCACCGCAACGGCCTCTACGACGCGGTGCTCATCAAAGACAACCACATCGAAGCCCTCAAGAAGCAATCCATCACCGAGATCGTCAAGATCGCGCGCTCCAAGTTCCCCAAGAACGTCCCCGTCGGCGTCGAAGTGAAGAACCTCAAGGAACTCGCCTCCGCGCTTGCCGCGCCCTGCGACTACATCCTGCTCGACAACTTCACCCCGGACCAGGTGAAGGAAGCCGTGGCTTTCGACCAGCCCGCCGCGATCCAAACCCTCCTCGCCGACCTCGCCAAGGGCAAGAAGCACAACACGCTCCTCGGCGTGACCGGCTCGGGCAAGACCTTCACCGTCGCCAACGTCATCCAGGCCATTAACAAGCCGACGCTGGTCATTTCGCACAACAAAACGCTCGTCGCCCAGCTCTACTCCGAGCTCAAAGAGTTCTTTCCGAAGAACGCGGTCGAGTACTTCGTCAGCTACTACGACTACTATCAGCCCGAAGCCTACGTCCCGCAGACCGACACCTTCATAGAAAAAGACTCCGCGATCAACGAGGACATTGACCGCCTGCGCCTGCGCGCGACGAGCTCGCTCCTTTCGCGCAAAGACTGCATCGTCGTCGCCAGCGTCAGCTGCATCTACGGCCTCGGAACCCCGGAGGACTACGCCAAGCTTCTCATCGTGGTCAAAGTGGGCGACCCCCACGACCGCGACGCGCTGCTC
>CAZHID010000120.1:0-797 GCA_964532445.1 uncultured Planctomycetia bacterium
GATTCTGACCGTAAACGGGACCGTTGGCCGAGACGAGGACACGACGGCCGTTGGTGAGCGGGGCGAGCGAGTAGACGACATCAGTGGTGGGCCAGCCGGTGTGGTATTGCCAGGACGCGCTCACCTGCCAGCGGGCGTTGGGCGCGTAGGTGGTATCGGCGTAGAACGTGTGGCGTTGATCGCGGACGCGCGGAGTCCAGCGACCGGCGAGGAGCTCTTCGCTGCGGGCGAGGGCGTAGGTGGCGTTCCACGTGAGGCGCGGTCCGGAGCGGCCGGCTCGTCTGGAGTTCATGGAGGAAAGGGATCAAGCCGCCGCTTCCGCCTGGTTGGTCGCGATGTTGACCTTGGCGATGCCCGACCGGCGGCACAGGTCCCAGATCTCGACGATCTTGCCGACCGAAGCGCCGACATCCGACTTGATGAGCACGCTCGAGCCCTGGCGCGAAGCCTCGTCCAGGAGGTCCTTGAGCGCGGCCGCCTGGATGGGCTTGTAGTTGAGGTAGATGAGGTCCTGGGCCGTGACTGAGACGATCAGGTTCTGGGAATCGATGATCTCGCTGGTGACCGCCTTGGGGAGCCGGACGCGGATGCCCGGCTGCAGCACGAAGTTGGACGTGAGCATGAAGAAGATGAGCAACAGGAACACCACGTCGATGAGCGGCGCGATGTCGAGCTGACCCTTTCGGATCGACGTCCGGCGTTTGAGGCGTTCGAATTTCATGGGTGGAGGTCCTCCGCGGCTACTCTTCGGAGACTTCGCGCTTTTCGGACAGCGTGTTCATGAGGTCGGACGCGCT
>CAZHID010000120.1:807-5685 GCA_964532445.1 uncultured Planctomycetia bacterium
AGTTGTAGGCGACAAAGGTCGGGATCGCCACGCAGAGACCGAAGACCGTGGTCAGGAGCGCTTCCCAGATACCTCCTGCGAGGTCCCCAGGATTCACCGGCGCGACCGCGGAGGATTTTTCCTGGATCACGCGGAAGGCTTCGACCATGCCGGTCACGGTGCCGAGGAGGCCGAGCAGCGGGGCGATGTGCGCGATGGTCGCGAGCACCGGCAGGCGTTTCTCAAGCACCGGCACCTCGTGCAGCGCGGAGTCCTCGATCGCCTCACGGATCTCGGCCCGGGCGCGGTCGTGCTTAAGGATGCCCTCTTTGATGATGTGCGCCACGGGGCCGGGCGTCTTCTCGCAAAGGTCGACGGCGTCCATGATGCGGTTGCGCTTGATCGAGCGTGAGATCTGCTCCGAGAACTTGCGCGTGTCGATCGTGACGCGGCGCAGGTAGAGCGCGCGTTCAACGGTGATCGCGAACGCGATGAACGAACATACGAGGATCGGCCACATGATCGGACCGCCTTTTTGCATCACATCCCACATAACTTATCGTCCTTTCGTTGGCGTGAATTCGACCGCACGGATCATTTGGGATCCAATATTTTCTTGGCTTCGTCGGACCGGCCCAGCGACTCCAGGAGCACGGCCGCTCGCTGGTGCGCGTCCGCGGTGATCTTCTTTTCCTCAGGGTAAAGGTAGCCCACCTTGAGGTACTCCCCGACCGCCGCTTCCTTGTCCGATCTCTCCTCCAGCGTCTGCGCGATCAGAAGCTGCGCGCGCGCCGCTTCCCGGCCCTCCGACAGCGCGAGCGCCTCCCGCAGGTAGAACAGCGCCTCGTCAAGGCGGCGCTCCAGTCGGAAAAGCTCGCCGAGCTTGAGCGCCAGGACCCGGCGGAACGCGGGTTCCTTGGCCGGACCATAGAATTTTAACAGTTCCCGCTTCGCCATGCGCGCCCGGGCCGCGCCGACGGACAGTTCAGCGTAGCGCCCGACGGCTTCGACCGACGCGCTGCCGCCCGGGTACCGGTGGATGACGTCCTCGAAGCCGGTGATGGCCTGTTCGAGTTTTCCGGCGCGTTCCTGCTCGGCGGCCAGCTTGAGCAAGGCATCGTCCGCGAGCTCGTGCCTCGGGTATTCACCCGTGAAGCGGTTGAATATCTCCGCGGCTTCGGCGAACCGGGCGTCCTCGAGCAGGGTCTGACCGATCTGATACAGCGCTTCAGGAGCCAGTCTCGACCCCGGCGCGTCCAACATCAGCCGGCTCAAGGTCTGACGGCCTTCCTCGCGGCGGCCGAGCTTGAGCAGCGTCTGAGCCTCCTGGTACGCCGCCAGTTCCGGCAACTCCCCTTCTTCGCCCGCCGCCCGCTTGAGCTCGGCAAAGACTTTGAGCGCGTCCTCATAGGCCTGCAAGTTGAACTGGCAGACACCGGACTGGTAATAAGCGCGGCGGCGCAATGAGCTCTCGGGGTACTGACGCACCAGGTCCTTGAACGAGGTCAGCGCGGAACGGTGATCGCCTTGGGACATCTGGGCGAAGCCGAGCGCGTAGAGGGCGTCGTCCCGGTAGGCGCTGTTCGGATAATTTTGGATCAGCGCCTGGTAGCCGAGGACGGCGCCGGCGGTGTTCTTGGCTTTGAGGAACGCCCCTGCCAGCTGGTATTGCGCGTAATCGGCCAGCACCGAGCCATCGGGCTCGCTGAGCACCTCGTCGTACACCGCGATCGCCTCGTCGAAGCGGCCCTTTTCGAGCAGGGTGTCGCCGATCTGGCAGGCGGCCGACGCTTTGAGCTGGGGATCGCGGGTCCGGCGGCGCACCGCGTCGAGGTGCTTGAGCGCCTCGTTGTCGTTGCCGCGCTTGAACCAGGCCCAGGCCAGATTGTACTGCGCCTCATCCTTGAGCTCGCTTGCGTCGAACCGCTCCAAGAGGGTTTCCCACACCCGGACCGCCTGCTCGAAGTCCCCGCCGTCGTAATGGACCTCTCCCTGCCAGAACAGAGCGTCGTCCGTGAGGGGCGAATCCGGGAAGCGCTCGAGCAGGCCGCCGAACGCGGCAAGCGCCTCGTCCCGGCGCCGGAGCTGCTGCAGCGCGCGGGCGCGGCCGAACAGGAAGGAATCCTCGATCGAACTGCCTTTCACGTCGTCGAGGAACGGCGTGAACGCTTCGAGGCTCTCCTGGTAACGCTCCAGACGGAAGTAGGTCCAGGCGATGCCGTGCAAAAGGTACGCCCGGAATTCAGCCGTTTCCGAACCTTCGGGGACGGACTTGAAGTACTTGAGCGCTTCCGGGTAATCCTTGAGGTTGAAGTAGGTCTCGCCGAGCAGGTAGAAGGCCTCGGCCGTCCGGACGTGCAGCGGGTGTTCGTCCACGAAACGCCGCAGGGTCTCCGCGGCCTCGTCGAAGTCGGAGCGCTCAAAGGCGAGACGGCCGGAGGCAAAAAGGCTGTCCGCCGCGTACGGGCTCGCCGGATGCTGGAGCAGCAGCTCCTCGTAGGCCGCGGAAGCTTCGACGGGTTTTTGCAGGCGTTCCAGCGACCAGCCGATGGAATAGCGGGCGATCGGGGCCAGGTCCGACGAGGGGTATTCGGCCAGGATGCGCTGGTAGCGTTGGATCGCGCTGGAGTAATCGGCCAGACGGAAGTAGCATTCGCCCGTCCAAAAAAGGGCCTGGTCCTTCAGACCCGTAAGGGCCTCTGAACGGCTCAGTTCCTCGAAGACCGGCAGGGCTTCGGCGGGTTTCCCGAGCTCGAAGAGTGAACGGCCCAGGATGAACTGAGCCCGCGACACGTCGGCGGAGCCGGGATATTTGGCGGTGAATTCGGACGCGGACGCGCGGGCCAGGTCGTACAGCCGGTCCTCGAACGTCTTGGTGACCAGGACGAAGTCCTCCGCTTCCCCCGCAACGGCTGCGGACGGGATGCCCGGAGCCAGGAACAGGACGAACACGGCCGCTGAGGTATAAAACATCCTGCGAACCCGCCCGATCATCACTTATCTCCTTTGAGGACACGCTTCAAATACTGGCCCGTGAAGGACTTGGGGTTGGCCGCGACCGCTTCAGGAGTGCCTTCAGCAATGACCATGCCCCCGCCGTCGCCGCCTTCAGGACCCAGGTCGATCACGTGGTCGGCCGTCTTGATGACGTCGAGGTTGTGTTCGATCACGATGATCGTGTTGCCGCGGTCCACGAGCGTCTGGAGCACCTGGAGAAGTTTGGCGATATCGGCAAAGTGAAGGCCCGTCGTCGGCTCGTCCAGAATGTACAAGGTCCGGCCCGTCGCGCGCTTCGAGAGCTCCGTCGCGAGCTTGATGCGCTGGGCCTCACCGCCCGAGAGCGTCGTCGATGACTGGCCGAGCTCGATGTAATCCAACCCAACGTCGTGCAGCGTCTGGAGCTTGCCCATCACGGCCGGGACGTCCTTGAAGACCGTCATCGCGTCCTCGACAGAAAGTTTGAGGATCTCGGCGATGTTCTTGCCCTTGAACGTCACTTCGAGCGTCTGGTCGTTGAAACGCCGGCCCTTGCAGACCTCGCATTCCACGTACACGTCGGGTAAAAAGTGCATTTCGATCACCTTCACGCCGTCGCCCTCACAGGCCTCGCAGCGTCCGCCCTTCACGTTGAAGCTGAACCGGCCGGGGTCAAATCCGCGGACCTTGGACTCAGGCAAGTGGCTGAAAAGCTCCCGCACCGGGCCCCACAGCGCCGTGTAGGTCGCCGGATTGGACCGGGGCGTCCGGCCGATCGGCGACTGGTCGATCACGATCGCCTTATCGATATGTTCGATGCCCAAGATCTTGTCATGCGCGCCGGGCCGGGGCTTGGAGTCATAAAGTTTGCGCATGAGCCCGCGGCACAAGATGTCTTCGATGAGCGTGCTCTTGCCGGAACCGGATACGCCGGTGACGGCGACGAAAAGACCCAGAGGGAATTCCACGGTCACATTCTTCAGGTTGTGTTCGCGCGCGCCCTGCACCGTGATGCGTTTGACGCCTTTGGACGGTCGACGCGTCGCGGGGACCGGAATGCCGGCTTTCCCGGCGAGGTAGCGGCCGGTGAGCGACTTCTCGTTGCGGATGACCTCGTCAGGCGTCCCGGCCGCGATCAGGTAGCCGCCGTGCTTGCCGGCGCCGGGACCGAGGTCGATCAGGTAGTCCGCCTCGAGCATCGTCTCCTCGTCGTGCTCGACGACGATGAGTGTGTTGCCCAGGTCGCGCAGGCGCTTCATCGTGGTGAGGAGCTTCGAATTGTCGCGCTGATGCAGACCGATGGACGGTTCGTCGAGGACATACAGCACGCCCATGAGCCCCGCGCCGATCTGGGTCGCCAGGCGGATGCGCTGGGCCTCGCCGCCCGACAGGGACCCGGAAGCGCGCGCGAGCGTCAGGTAATCCAGTCCCACGTTCTTCATGAAGGTCAGACGCTCGCGGATCTCCTTGATGATCTGGCGGGCGATCTGCTCCTCCGTCGCGTCGAGCTGGAGTGTTTCGAAGAATTCGATGGCCTTGCCGACCGAGAGCTCGGTGAGCTCCATGATGCTCTTGGCGCGGAACTTCACCGCGAGGGATTCGGGCTTCAGGCGCCGGCGGTCGCAGGCCGGGCAGTCCTGCTCGCTCATGTACTTGTTGATCTCGTTCTTCATGTACTCGGACTCGGTCTCATGGAACCGGCGTTCAAGGTTCGGGATCACGCCTTCGAAGTCGCCGTATTTCCCGCCTCCGTCGCCTTCCAGGACCAGCTTCTGCTGGGGCTTGGTGAGCTTGCCGAACGGCGTGTCGTAGCTGAAGCCGTTCTTCTCGGCCAGGTAGCGGAGCTGCCGTCGCAGGTAGATGACGTACGACTTGCCGCCGCGCTTCCAGGGCTCGATCGCGCCTTCTTTGAGGGACTTGGTC
>CAZHID010000120.1:5770-6100 GCA_964532445.1 uncultured Planctomycetia bacterium
AAGGCCCGTCTCGATAGAATCGGTGATGCGCTTCTTGTTCTCGGGCTTAAGGACCAGCCGGTCGATCACGATCTCGACGGTGTGCTTCTTGTTCTTGTCCAAGTCGATCTTATCCGAGATCTCACGGACCTCGCCGTCGACGCGGACGCGGACGAATCCCTGCTTGGCGATGTCCTTGAAGATGGTCTTGTACTCCCCCTTACGCCCTTCGACTGACGGGGCCAGGACGGTCAGGTGCCAGCCGGGCTTGCCCTGCTTGAGCACCGACTCGACGACCTCCTGGGCGCTCTGGCTGGCGATGCGCTTACCGCACTTGTGGCAATGCGGGAT
>CAZHID010000121.1:0-2238 GCA_964532445.1 uncultured Planctomycetia bacterium
CCCGGTCTTGGCCGACGCTTGTTTGAGACGGCCCCAATGGCGGTCCTTGTTCCACCGCATCAGGCCGGCGTTCTCGACCCAGGTATTCTGGTTGGGGAATCCATAATTGACGCTCGGGTTGATGCGGACCCGAAAAACTCCCGGTCTGGGTCCGGCGGACACTTTTTCGATGAGCCCATGTTTGTTCAACGACTCCGGCAGGCCCGATCCCTCCGCTCCGGCGGATCGGACGGCGGCACGGAACGCCGAGCGCAATCCGGCATAAAGCGCGGAAGAATCCACATAAACCCAAATTTCGTTCTCGCCAAGCAGGGTCGCGGGCGCTTCCTGGAAGTATCGCTCCAACCTGGCCGTGTAAGCCGCGAAGCCCATGGTCGGCGTCGGCGCGACCCTGACCGGAACGGCTTTTTTGGGCTTCGGAGCGCGGGGGATCTTAGGAGCTTTGGGCTTGGGCGTACGCGGGGTTCGCGGTTCACGGGGCGCGCGAGGCTCGCGGACGGCGCGCGGGGCCTTCGGCTCTTGGGCCGTTTCATCCGAAGTGAATGTCATCTCGGACGCGAAATATTTTCCTGACGGGTCTTCTTTTTGATCCTTCAGGACACGCAGCACCGGGAAGGAAGCGGACAGAGGCCCCTCCTGGCCTGAATAAACCGCGGGATATAGGACCGAACTTCCATCGCGATCGATCCGGACGAGGTTCACGGTCTGTTCAGGGCGGCCTTCGATGGAAAAGATCAGACGAAGGCTCTCCGGATCGGTGAGATCGTATCGAACGCTTATCTGCTCAAAAGGAACACCCCACTTGGATGCCAGACGTCCGACGTAGTAGGTGGTCCCCTTGAATTTGAACCCCGCGTCCTTCCGGGCCGCGACCGTACCGGTGAGCGATTCGACCCTGGGCTGGCGCGGCCGGGACCCGGAAGCGGCGCGCGGGCGACGCGCGCGCTCAGCCTGGCGTATGGATTTGATGGGATCCAGACGAAGGTCCGATACAAAGAAACCTTCAGCCGCGCGGTCCCGCTGACGTTGGAGAACCTCGATCAGCTTATAGCCCTTTTTTTCCCGGCCACCCGGATGGTCCATCACCGCAGGCCAGAAGTCGTTCCCATCCCGTGCCAGCTGAACGACCTGCCGGGGCAGCTCATCATAGGCCTCGGCTTCCGCTTCGACCGATCTCCGCTTGAAAAACCGGAACACCAACCGGGGGCTCTCGCCGTTCTCGAACTCCACCTCGACCCGGTCACGGCCGTCCTCCAGACCGTTGAATTTCATGAGACTGCCGATGGAATAGATCCGATAGGAGAATTTGAGCTGGACCATGCCTTGGTTGGTCCTGTATATGCGAAGCTTGTGGCTGCCCTCATTCCCGATTTGGCGGACGCGGTCATTCGGATTATGGAGCGTGAGGGATGTGGAAAATATTCCGGCTTCAGGGCCGGACGTTTCGGCGAGTTTCTTCTGGTCCAGCAGCAAATTCAACACCGAGAGGGTCGACCGATATTTTTTGACGGCGGCCGCAGCGGCGGCTGCGACCGTGATCGGAACGTGGAGCCGAGGGTCCAGGTGGATGACCTGCGTTTCTTCCAGCGGCCGATACCCTCCTACCGCCTCGGCATCCCGGATGGAAAGGTGCAGTTCGATACGGGGACGCTCTCCGCCATCGGTCAGGACGACACGGTCCACCCGGAGCCCGTTCTCTGCGAGCTCCATCGATTCCAACTTGTAATAGACGTCGTTGAAGTAGAACGCGCGCGCCTTGTCGCCGATGAGGATCTCCCGCGTCGTTTCGACCCCGGGCTCGGACGGAAGAAGTGCCGGCATCGTGCCGGATCTCTCCATCTGCGCGCGGACGGTCGTGCTGTTGAGCTTGGAAGGCGGGACCGCCGGCTGATCGGTCAGGACAAAGTAGACCCGTTCCCTCTCTCCGCCGGACGCGGGTTTGACCACTTTTTGAAGCGGGATCCTGCCGTCGCTGTAACCCACGGCGGAGATCACGATCTGCGGCGACTCGCCGTCCAGTTCCGCGCGGACCTGCCAGACCACCGGTTGAGGATGTCCTTTTTCGATCACCCAGCGGTCGAGCGAATCCATCTCGTACGTCATGCGGTCCAGCGTGAACCGGTTCGTGGAAGTGATCTCGATCGCGCCGGACGCGGTCCGGATCGAAGTGGCTTTGAGCGCGGCCACCTCGCCGACCAGATCGAGCGTCGTTTGAAAAAGCGGGCGGCCGCCGGCCTC
>CAZHID010000121.1:2268-2737 GCA_964532445.1 uncultured Planctomycetia bacterium
GGTTTTGGCCGGAAGCACCGCCGGCACTCCGTCCGCCCTCAACTGGATGACCTGGTCCGGGATCGTCCGGTACGGGTGCTCAAAGCTCAGGATGATCCGGGGGTCCTCGCCCTGACCGACGACCCTGATGCCCGTAAGCTTGCCCGCGCTCAGCTTGTCCGTGTGTTTACTGAGAAGATGCCCGAGATAATAGCGGCGGTTCTTGTAGGAAAAAGCTTTTTCGCTGTTGGCTTTGAGCAGATCTTCGGGGGACCAGACCGTTTCGCCCGCCTGGAGGGTCAACAGATTGTCGAGCAGGATATCCTTCTTGCCGCCGGTGTCCGTGATAGTGCCGTTCAAGACCTTCAATTCCACGACCACCGTCTCGGTCAGTGTGCCGTCGGCCTGGATGCGGACGGCCCGCGCTTCGATCATCTCCTGTCCGGCCGGAGCGCCGGCTTCCGACGAGGTGCGACGGACCAGACGGATC
>CAZHID010000121.1:2828-3929 GCA_964532445.1 uncultured Planctomycetia bacterium
TTCAGCCCCAACACATCCTGATGCCGTTGATGAAGGTTCACCAGCTCCAGCGTGTCTTTATGACCGCGCATCGCCCATAGGACATCCCGCCGGGTCCAGTGTGCGCGGTCAGAAACCTTGAGCGCCTCATAGGTGAAGAGGTCCTGCATCGCCTGGTCGATGACGCCCAACTTCTTCATCACGACCGTCATTTCAAAGAACGGTTTGGCGGGATCCACGCCGAGCGCGGCGGTCGAGGCGTGAGGAAAGCCTTTCTCATCGAGGGGGAGCTTGAAGAACAGGGCGGTCACGGCGCCGTCCGAACCCGGCATCGGCCCGAGCACCCAAAGTTCGCGGACATCCGAACCGGGGGTGCGGACCACATACGCCTCGGCCTGCTCCGATGTGAGCCCCAAGAGTTTGAGCGTCGATCCCATCCGATAGACCGCGGCGCGGCGGTACCCCGCCTGCGCGAACCGGTTCAGCGCGGGCTTGGCGCCGCCCGTGAAGCCGAGCCGGTGGACCTCAGATCCCGCCAGTGTCTTCCGGAGCGCTTCCGATGCGGCCCGTTCTTCATCGGTGATCCGGACCGGCGGCGCTGCGATAGGTGCTTGCGCGGCTGCGACGGGGTCCGCCTTATCGGCGGCCTTGTCCGGCGCGATGTAGGCATCCAGCGGAAAACCGAGCGACCCGCCCAGCCTTTGGGCCAGGACCCGGAGACCGACCGCGAAGTCCCCGTGGTTCAACGAAGCCACATCACTGTGGGCCTTGCGTCCGGCGGTGGTGCGCATCAGGTCCTCGGTGGTGCGAACGCCGCGCTCATAAAGCACTTTGAGCCGTGCGGCGAGCGTCTCCGGTTTGGCCATCCTGGCACCCTCAACCTGTGCTGCACGCGCGCCGGATACCGACAGCTCGCGGCTTGCGCGGACGACCTGTGGCCACGCGCGCAGGACCCGGACGAGGTCGGATGCGGCTTTCTGAAGGGCTTCGTTCATTCTGACCGCGGTGTTTTCCGCGTAACGGGCCAGCGCTGCCGCGTCTCCCGCTTGGATTTCCAGGAGTTCCCCGCCAAATTCCGCGGCAACCTGATCCAGGAAAGGTTGAAGCGTGGTCCGGGCTCTT
>CAZHID010000121.1:3961-5139 GCA_964532445.1 uncultured Planctomycetia bacterium
GGCGGTGCGCGAAGCTGCGCCTGTGCGTGGTGCACCGCGGTCAGCACAGGAGTCAGATGTCCGGCGAGCAGGTCCGCCGGATACACAAAATCCCCCATGCGCGATTCGATCCGGTCGGCGAGGTCGAGCATGTTCTGCTCTGGGTCCGAACCGGCTTTTCTGCCGCCATCAGCGATCCACGCTTCCGCGGTGCGCTTGAGCACTTCATAAAATTGCCGGGCCGTTATTTCATTCTTCGCCTGGGCCGTGAGGTTGGAACGCGCGGATTCGCTGGAGCTCCTGTGATGGGATGCGCCGGCGGCGGACTGCGCGACCAGAAGGCCCGGTTGGACCCAGCCCGCGATCGAGCTCATAGCGAAGTCTTCCATCCTGAGCGCGCCCGTCCACTCCGTTCCGCCGCTGCCCGTTCCCGGCGGCGAAGGACTCGTGAACCGTCCGTCCGTAAGATCGACCGCGGTTTGGAGTCCCGGGGTCAGCGCCTGTTTCACCGCGGCGGCACGGATAGGCGAAGTCAACGCGTGCTCCACCGGCAGCTGTCCGGAAAGGATGTCCCGGCCGACCGCTTCGAGCCGTTCCGCGGGAATGGTCTGCCAGATGCCCTGCTCTCCGAACGCGCTCACCAGGACCGTCTCCGCGCTGGTGTCCACGTCACCTGTGTACACCGCAAAAGCCGCCCCGATCCTTCCTTCCGCGGCCCGGCCTTCCACTTGGCGGTTCAGACCCGTCAGCCGCTGCCCTCTCACGGCGGTGTCCGGCAGCTGCGCGGCGTCACGGCCGAGCAGCCGGTCCATCGCGGACACGAAGTCCACCGGCAGCGTCACGCTCGGGCTTTCGACGCCCAGCCAATGAACGCCCGGCTTGTTCGACTGCGCCAATTCGAACAGCGGCGCCGTGGAAGACGCCGGAACTTCGAGCGTGAGCGCCCGTTCGGCGACCTGGACATGCGGCGCGCTGTCGGAGTCGAGGATCACGATACGCCGTCCCGAAAGGTAACTCATCGCAAAGTTCCGGTTGCCTCCGGCATTGCGTCCAAAAACGGTCTCCAGGTCACGCGTCACGCGCTCCGTGTCCTGGGCAGCGGGATCGATCTCGGCGCGCAGCGCGGCCAGGTACTCCTGCTTCTCGCGGGGACCGACATAGCGGATCCGGCCGCGGTGATTCCAATGGTTCGGGAACCC
>CAZHID010000121.1:5149-5873 GCA_964532445.1 uncultured Planctomycetia bacterium
GCCGCGGACCTCGGTCTTCGGCTCGACGTTGGAGATGGCGACCGCGCCGTCGGGCGTGTCGTCCAGCACGGTGATATCCACATCCGCATGGCCGTAGCGAAGCAGGTTGTCCAAATAGGCGTCCAAAGCCCGCTGAAGCGCTCTCGGATCACGATGACTGAGGATCGCGAGATCCGAAACGCCGGCGCTGAGCGGCTGGACGAGCGCCTCTTTCTGCGCCGCGCGGACCATCCATTCCGCCAAATTCCGCCTGGCCTGCAGCTGGCGGCCGTTGAGACGTTTCTCAGCGGGGACCGAAAGGTCTTTGAGGATCTGTGTCGGGAATTGGAGAGACTGCGATCCCGTCCCCGCGGCATAAAACTGCTCCCAGGTCCTTCCGGCCAGCGGATCGGCCGGATCTTCCTCGATGGTCAGCAGGGACGCGGAGGAATAATTCAGTAGGTTGAGCAAAAGGATCATCGTCCCCCGGGGGTCCGCAGCGCCGGGCTTCAGTTCCGTGCGGACGGACGGCGTCAAACCCATCAGGACCGCGTGTTCACGGCGCGAAAAACTCGCGAGCACTTCGAGCGCCCGGCGAACGACACTCGCGAGATACGGATCGGCCTTGGCTCCGGGAACGACGGTCCCGTCATCTTCGCGGCGGACCCGGGTCCAGTCCGACAGCACTCGCGTCCTTCGGATCGCCCGATCGACCTGGTCCTCGTTCAATCCGGACTGAGCGATC
>CAZHID010000122.1:0-2347 GCA_964532445.1 uncultured Planctomycetia bacterium
AAGGGACGCGGCCGATGTCGCCGTGGAGCGCGTCCGCGGGATGCAGCGTGAACGTGGGCGTCCCGGTGGAAGCGAAGCTGGCGGAGATCTTCTCGGCGACGAAGCCCGGCTTGCCCATGCCGACGAGGATGACCGGGTGCTTGGAAGTATGGATGAGCCGGACCGCGCGGTCGAAGCCGGCGTCGAGACGGCCGGCCATCCGGAGGATGGATTCGGCCTCGTGCTTGAGAACGGCCTTAGCGGTCGCCGTCGACACGGCAGGACACTCCGGTGAGATGCTGAAGGCGCTTCCATAGGTCCGGCAACCACTCCAGCGGCAGCGAGTTCGGTCCGTCGGAGAGCGCCTTGTCCGGGTTCTCATGGACCTCCATGAAGATCCCGTCCGCGCCGGCGACGGTCGCCGCGCAGGCCAGCATCGGAGCGAAGCGGCGGTCGCCGCCCGTGGCGTGTCCCAAGCCGCCGGGCCGCTGCACCGAATGGGTCGCGTCGAAGATCACAGGCACGCCGAGCTCCCGCATGATCGGGATGGCGCGAAAATCATTCACGAGCGTCCGGTAACCGAAGGAGGTGCCGCGCTCGGTCAGAAGGATGTTGTTGTTGCCGGTCGAGCGGACCTTGTCCACCGCGTGGCGCATGTCCTCGGGGGCCATGAACTGCCCCTTCTTGATGTTGACCACGTTCCCCGTCCGGCCCGCGGCGATGAGAAGATCCGTCTGCCGGCACAGGAACGCCGGGATCTGAAGGATGTCCACGACGGCCGCGGCCGCCTCAGCCTCCTCTGGCGAATGGATGTCGCTGGTCACCGGAACGCCGAGCTCTCGCTTCACGCGGGCCAGGATCTGGAGACCCGACTTCATCCCTGATCCGCGGAACGCCCCGACGGAGGTGCGGTTGGCCTTGTCGTAGCTGGACTTGAAAACGAACTGGACACCGACCTTGTCGGCCAGCTTCTTGAGGTGGCGCGCATGACGCAGCGCCGAATCCTCGGACTCGATCACACAGGGACCCGCGATGAGCAGCAGCGGGCAACCGCGGCCGATACGCAGCTTGCCCAGCCGGACCGGTTCCGCGATCGCGACGGCGGGCGCTTTCCGGGACTTGGACTTCTTGGCGGCGGAAGGACTCACTTGAGCTTGACCCTTTTCTTGAGCGAGGCTTTGACGAAATCGCGGAAAAGCGGATGCGGCCGGTCCGGCTTGGACTGGAATTCCGGGTGGAACTGGCAGCCGACGAACCAGGGGTGGTCGGTCACTTCGACGATCTCGACCAAGCGGCCGTTGGGGCTGGTCCCGCTGATGACCATGCCCTGCTGCTCCATCTTGACCTTGTACTTGTTGTTGAATTCATAGCGGTGGCGGTGGCGCTCCTGGATCTGGTCCCGATGATACGCCTTGTGCGACAAGGTCCCGTTCTTGAGCTTGCAGGGATAGGACCCCAGCCGCATCGTACCGCCCTTTTCGGTGACCTTCTTCTGGTCTTCCATCAGGTGGATCACCGGGTACGGCGCCTTGGGGTTGATCTCCGCGGTGTTGGCGCCGGTCATTTTACAGACGTTGCGCGCGAACTCGATCACGGCGCACTGCATCCCGAGACAAACGCCGAAGAACGGCACCCGGTTCTCGCGCGCGTACTGGACCGCCTTGATCTTGCCTTCGAGGCCGCGGTCGCCGAAGCCGCCCGGGATCAGGATGCCGTCGGCGTCCTTGAGGACCTCGTTCGGATTGTTGTCGACCAGCGTGCCCGAATCCACTTTCTTGATCTCGATGGCCGTGTCATTGGCGATGCCGCCATGCTTGAGCGCTTCATAAATGGACTTGTACGCGTCCTGGAGCTCGGTGTATTTGCCGACCACGGCGATCTGGATGCGGTGGGCCGGATGTTCGACCTTCTCGACCACGCGCGTCTTCCAGTCGTTCAAGTCCCCGTCCGAGCACTTGAGACCCACAAGGCGGGTCACGATGCGGTCCAGGCCTTCTTTTTCCAGGACAAGAGGCACCTTGTAAATGTCGTCCACGTCGGGGATCGGGATCACTTGTTCCGTCGGCACATTGCAGAACAGCGAGATCTTCTTGCGCAGTTCCAGAGGTAGCGGCTGTTCGGTGCGGCACAGCAGGATGTCGGGCTGGATGCCGATCTCACGGAGTTTGCCGACCGAATGCTGGGTGGGCTTGGTCTTGAGCTCGTCCGCGGTGCGGATGTACGGGATGTGGGTCAGGTGGATGTCGATCGCGTTGTCGCGGCCGATCTCCTGACGGAACTGGCGGATCGCCTCGAGGAACGGGAGCGATTCGATGTCGCCGACCGTGCCGCCGATCTCGCAGATCACGACGTCGAAGTTGCGACCTTG
>CAZHID010000122.1:2357-5712 GCA_964532445.1 uncultured Planctomycetia bacterium
CGTGCGGGATGACCTGGACCGTCGCGCCGAGGTATTAACCGCGCCGCTCCTTCGACATAACCGAATGATAGATCTTGCCTGCGGTGATGTTGTTCGCGCTTGTGATCGGGGTCGAAACGAAGCGCTCGTAGTGACCGAGGTCCAGGTCCGTCTCCGCCCCGTCCTGCGTGACGTAGACCTCGCCGTGCTGATAGGGATTCATCGTGCCCGGATCCACGTTGAGGTACGGGTCGCATTTGATGATCGTGACCTTGAGGCCGCGGGCCTCCAGCAATTTGCCGAGCGACGCGGACGCGACGCCTTTGCCGAGGCTGGAAACGACGCCCCCGGTGACGAAAACGTATTTGGCGGTGGTTTTTTCTGTCATAAAGTCCGTTTAGTTGGCGGCATCCTGACGGGCCATGAGCGCGCGGGCGCGCTCGAGGTCGTCCGGAGTGTCGATCCCGATGGTTTCAAATTGCGTCTCGATCGCCCGGATGCGGTAACCGTTCTCGAGCGCGCGCAGCTGCTCGAGGCGCTCGTGGCGCTCCAGGAACGAAGGAGGCATTTTTTTAAAGGTGAACAGGAATTCCTTGGTGAACGCGTAGAGACCGATGTGCTTGTAGAAGAACTCCCCTTCCTTGAGGAAGGTCGGGATCGGCATCCGCGAAAAATAAAGCACGTTCCCTTTTTCGTCGAGCACGGCTTTGACGACGTCGGGCTTCTTGAACTCTTCGAAGTTCTCGGATCTCTTGACGACGGTCGCCATCACGGTCTCGGTGTTCTTCTGCATGAGCGACACGAGGTCGTCGATCGTCAGCGGGTTCACGAACGGTTCGTCGCCCTGGATGTTCACGATGATCTTGACGTCCAGGTCGTTGACGACTTCGGCGAGGCGGTCGGTGCCGGTGGTGTGGTGCTTGGAGGTCAGGACCGCTTTGCCGCCGAACCCGCGGACGACGGACACGATCTCGTCGTCATCGCAGGCGACGATCACATCGTCGAGCAGACGCGCCTTGCGGGTGCGCTCATACACGTGCTGGATCACGGGTTTGCCGCCGAGGTCCATAAGGACCTTGCGGGCCAGACGCGTGGAACCTAATCTTGCGGGAATGACGCCGACGGTTTCCATTGGGATGAAGGTTTAGTTTTCTGAGGTGACGGACAGCAACTGACGGACACGCGCGAGGAGTTCGATCTGGGTCACGGTGGCGGTCCCGACCTTGCCGACCACGATACCGGCCGCGCAATTGGCGAGGTGCGCCGCTTCGATCGGCGACGCCTTGGAACCCAGCGCGAGCGTGTAAGTCCCGATGACCGTGTCGCCCGCGCCCGAAACATCGAACACATCCTGCGCTAAAGTCGGAATTTTAACAGGTTTGAGCCCCTTTTGAAAGAGACACATCCCGTTCTCGCCGCGTGTGATGAGCACGTTCTCGCACGCGAGGACGCGCAGGAGTTTTTGGCCCGCGCGGGAGAGCGACGCGTCGTCGCGGATCGCGATCTTGGAGAGCGTCGCGGCCTCGTGGTGGTTCGGCGTGATGCAGCTGACGCCGCGGTAGTAGGACAGGTGGCTTTCCTTGGGGTCCACGGTGATGATCTTGCCGTAGCGGCGCGCCAGCTTCACGATCTCCTGCACAAGCTCCGGCGTGATGACGCCCTTGCCGTAATCTTCCACGCACACCGCGTCAAAATTCTTGATCCGGCGGCGCACGTCGGCCATGATCCGGCGCTGGATGTCCTTCGAGAGCGGGGCGACCTCTTCGCGGTCGATGCGGACCACCTGCTGATGATGAGCGACGACCCGGGTCTTGAGCGTCGTCGGCCTCGACGCGTCCTTGATGATCCCTGAGACGCCGATCTCCTTCTTTTGGAGCAGTTCGAGCAGCATGCGGCCGCGGCCTTCGTTGCCGATCACCCCGATCACATCGGCTTGGCCGCCGAGGGAGCGGATGTTGTTCGCCACGTTGCACGACCCGCCGGGAACGAAGCTTTCGGATTTGACCCAGACCACGGGGATCGGAGCTTCCGGTGAGATCCGGGAGACCTGACCCCAGATGAACTCGTCGAGAATGAGATCGCCGATCACGAGCACTCGCACTCGGGAGAACGAGCTCACGACGTCCTTGAGCCGGGGGTATTTCATCGATTGAATGTTGTCCATGTCTCTCCTTCGAGGTCGTTGGTGCCGGCGCTATTCGCGGCGGGATCCGTCCGGGCCTGATGCCGCGGCCGCGGACGGGCGGTCCTCCGCGGGCACGAGGCCGGATCCGGACGAAGATGAAGCGGGCTTAAAAAGAAGCTGTTGGAGATTCTGGTCGGAATCGCGAATGTCCGGGTCCGCGGCGGTGCCTAGGGGCTGCTGAGCGTCGCGCGGGTCCTCGGAGCGGCCCATGGCCGGGGCCGGAGAGGGCGACAGGACCAGAAGGGTCAGTGCGGCGCCCAAAAAAAACGCGGTTTGAAAAAGGGTCCTAAAAAAAGCTGTCACAGAGGTCCTCCCGGGTTCCTAAATTGGGGTTATTCTCGCTGATTCGCGGGGATTTGGCAACGAACGGCGGAGGCCTGGGATGGCCGTGCGATGAGCTCTGAGGCGGCCTCCCAAACTTCCCCCGGCTCGAGCGCCTTCAGGCACTCGAATCCGATGGTGCAGCGGTCCGCCAAACAGATGACGCACCCGACATCTTTGCGCAGCGCGCGGACATCCGTTCCCAAAGGACCCCAGCGCCGTTCCGAGAGGCCCGGTTCCTTCCGGCCGAACAGGCTCAGCACGCGGGCCCCCGCCGCGGCGGCGATATGTGCGGGGCCTGAATCGTTCGAGACCACGACCGCGGCGTTCCGGCACAAAGCCCCGAGCGCGGCGATACCGGTGAGGCCCGTCAGATCCGCGGACTCCACGCGCTCCGCCAGCCAGGCGTTGATCGGACGCGTGGAGCCGTCCCCCGTCCACACGACCTGATACCCTTGCGCCGTGAACCGGCGCGCCAGCGCCAAGAAATGTTCCCGCGGCCAGCATTTGGACTCACTGGACGAGCCCGCGTGAAAAACCGCGTAAGGCCGCTCGGGATCCTTCCCCGCCTGGCGCATCAAGGCCTCCGCGTTCAAATAATCCTCCCGGTAGAGGACAAGTTGCGGCATCGCGTCCGTCGGCGGGACCCCCATGGCGCGGACCACGTCCTGAGCGAACCGGCTTTCGTGCTGATATCCGTCACGGCGCAGGTCCTGGATCCGGTGCGTCAGCATCCATCCGCCGCGCGCGCCGTAACCGGCCCGGTAAGGGATGGCGGCCGCGGCGGTCAGAACATGCGACCGCACGGTCGGATGAAGCACGAACGCCATGTCGAACCGTCGGCGGCGCATCTGGCGCACGAGGCTCAGC
>CAZHID010000123.1:0-5669 GCA_964532445.1 uncultured Planctomycetia bacterium
CCGCCGGTCGCTTTTTCAGTTATCTTGACCGTCCAGATACTGGACCCGGAGGAAAGGTGGGTGGTGATGCTGCCGCAGACCGCACCGTCCGAAGACGCGTAATAAATGGAAAGTTGTTTCGCCCTGCTGGAACCTGCCTCACCGCCGATCTGGTAATTGGCGGTCGCCGTCATGACCGTATCCCCGGATGTGTTCTTGAACTCCATCTGCAGCACGACCTGATGGGATCCCCCCTCCTGATCGGTCGTCTCGAAGACGGCGGTCTCGACCGTTTCGACCCCTCCGCCAAGCTCGGTTCCGGCAAAAATGGATTTCCAATCCTGCTCTTCCGCGTGATCCGACGCGAACGAGGAGGCGGCTTCCGCGCGGTCGGCGGCAACGGGCTCGATATCGGTTTCTTCCTCTTGGACCCCCACGAGGTCCATCAGCGCCGACATGTTGTTGACGACGTCGCCGTTCATGGCGGCGTTCGGATGCTCGGCGGGGATCTCGCTCGAACTCGGAGCGTTGCCGATCGATTCGGGCGCCGCCCAGGCGCTGGTCGAGATCATCGAACACGCCAAAAGGACCGCTACCGCCTTTAATGAGATAAAGGAAGCTCGCGCGTTTCGGATGATGAACAGCACTTTTTTATGGCTCATAAATTCTGTTAATAACCTCTCAATCATGGAGTTTACATTATAGAATTGAGTAATTCTAGATAGACTTACTAACTTTTTTATATATTTATGACTGGCTGAACTGCCAGAAAAAATCGGGACTGTCTGGGGAGGCTTAGGCGGTCAGGGCGAGCGTAGCGGGCATGAAGGCAGGGTTTGCTGATAGAGCCTGGCGAAAAAACTCCTTGGCGCGGATCTCGTCCCCCAAGCGTCGCCAGCCCATACCGGTATAAAAATCGATCTCGGCGCGGTGCTCCGGCTTGGACGCGCGTGCGCGGGCCGCCTCCAGGAAGATCATCCCCATCTCGGGATCGTCGCCGCCGCGGTAGGCCATCATCGTGAGGTAACGGCCTTTACCGATCAGGCTCGGAACATGGGACGGATCGATCTCGAGGGCCCGGCGCCAGGCGGCCTTGGCACGGCTGAAGAAGTCGCCTTTTTCGAGAACTGAATCCTCTTTGCGCGAGACCTCGATCAGCGCGTCCGCGAGCGCGGCGTGAGCGTCCGGGTCGTTGGGCCGGGTCCGCGCGAGGTGTTCAAGCGCCGCGACACGGAGGCCGTTGTCCCCTCCCTCACCGGCCTCTTCGGCGATCCTGATCAGATCAGCGGCCGCGCGGACGGAAGGATTGAACGGTTTTTTGGCCGCGGGAATGGCCGAAGGCTTGAATTGCTGCCAACCGGGACGCAATTCCGCTACATCAGAAGAGCTGAGCGCGGCGGCCTTGCCTTTTTCCGCCATCAAACTTCGCCAAACACGAAGGATCGCGTAGCGCGGGTTACCCCAGACCACCGGGATCTCGGTGATCCACTTGGGGAGCTTGGGCTCCAGGTCCTTGAGGATCGCGTTGAGATCCATTCCGCGATCCGCGCGGACGCGCACCTCTTCCACAAAAAATCGGGCGATCTTGAGCAGGAGGTCGGTTTCTTTGGAGCCGGCGAGCTCGCCGTGACCCGGGATGATGTGGTCGGGTTTGAGCGCGAGCAGCTTGGCGATCGTCCCCTCCCACTGGCCGGTGCCCTCGAGCCCCTCGTCCCAGACAGGCTGGCCGAATATAGGAAAGCTGCCGGTCATCACCGTATCGCCGGCCATGAGCACTCTTTCCTGCTCGACCCAGACGGCGGTGGCGTCGTCGGATTCCGCTTTTCCCGCGAAAAAAAGTCTCAGAGAAACGCCGCCCAAGTCGAGGGTACGCTCCGCGCCTCCGATGCTGTCGAAAGTTTCCTGAGGGAACATCGGGTCGTGCGCGATCTCGAACCCGCGGCCGAGCAGGAATTCCTTCTGGCGTTCGTAGCGGGTCGTCATGAATTCGCGTGTGAGCGCGGACGAGACCGTGACCGCGCCGAGGTCGCTGAAGAGCCGGTTGCCGTTGGTGTGGTCCCAGTGATAGTGCGTGTTGATCGCGTAGAGAATGGGCTTGTCGGTGATGGAGCGGATGTGCCGTATAAGGATATGGGCCAGCGGATGGTTCACCTGAGTGTCGATGACGGCCACGCCGCGGTCGCCGATGACGAACGATGAGTTGGTGATGTTGCGAAAGATGTAGACCCGGTCCGTGACCTTGCGGAGCTCGCCGTAGGGCCTCGGGGCGAAGGGGTTCGGTTTGCCGGTGAGTTTGTTCAGCAGGTTCAGCATGATCAGGTTTCCGGCGCGGCTTTATTTCGGCTTCAAAAGATCCAGGTAGACGGCGTCGAGACCGGGGTGCTGGCCCAGGCAGGGCGTCAGCCGGCAGACGACGCCCGCATGCGACGCTTCAAAGGCGCGTACGGCGGCCGGGACGTCCTCCAGGACGTGGCGGCCGGAGTTCAGGAAGTTGAGCAGGACCGTGATCCGGGTCGCACCGCGGCGAACACAGGTCTCAAGGCCTTCCGGGATGGAGGGTTGCTCGACGTCCAAGAAAGCCGACTCGAAGATCGGCACCCCTGAGCGGGCCGCGAGCCGGGCCGCGAGCGCGTCGATCTCCTCGCGCGACTTCTTCGACCGTGAGCCGTGACTGACGAGGAGGACGGCGTTCAGATCTTTTTGACCAGCGAGACGAGGCCGCCGAGAGACTTGGCCGACACGTCCGCCAGCTCCACGTAGAACGCGCGGCGGCCCTTGGCGGCCAGCGCGTCGAAGTCCCCTCGCGCCTGCGCGAGCTCGAGCTGCCCGAAGCTGAACTTTTCGCCAGGAACAGGAAGGTTCTCGGCTTTCTTCGCCGGCGCGGCGACCACGAGGAAGACGCCGTTGTTGGCACCGCCCTTGTGGAGCTGACCGGTCGAATGCAGGTAGCGCGGACCGATGCCGAGGACGACCGCGGCGCCGAGCTTGGCGCGCAGCGCTTCCTGGATGGCCAGGAGCGGCTTGCGGGTCGCCGGGCGGTCGGGCACGAACGCGAGCACGTTCACGTAGTCGCCGGGACGGACGGACTGCCAGAACGCGGACCAGCTCTTGGACATGTCCTTGGAAACGCCCTGGGTGCCGCAAGCGCGCAGCATCGGGGTCAGCTTACCGGTCTCGGGCGACAGGTTCGTGTCAGCGTCCACGTCAGCCAGGAGGCGCTTGGCGCAGTCCTTGGCTTCCTGAACGTTGGGCTGATCGAAGGGATTGGTCTTGAAGTACGCTCCGGCGACGGCGGTGGCCATTTCCCACAGGAAGAACTGAGCGCCGAGGTCGTGGTCGTCCCGGATCTCGCAGGTGAAGGTCGGATGTCCCTTCGCTTCGAGGGCGGCGAGCTTCTTCTTTATAGCGAGGCCTTTGGGGCCGGACGGGACGAGACCGACGAAGTAACGGTCGGACCGGTACTTGGCGGGCGCGAGGAGTTTTTCACGCGGGATCGGAACGACGCCCAGATCCTCTTTGCCGGTGCTTTCGGCGACGAGCTGCTCGGCCCAGTCCCCGAAGCATTCCCACTGGCGGGTCGTCACGAAGGTCAGCTTGTCGCGGCCTGCCTTGGCGAGCGCGGCCATCGAGATGCCGAGGTCGGAGGCAGGGTTCTTGGCCGGGTCCATCTCATGCAGCGTGAAGTTCGCGGCCTCTTCGGCGCGCTTGAGGATCTTTTCCACGTCCACGCCGATGAGCGCGGCCGGGACGATGCCGAACAGCGTGAGCGCCGAGAAGCGGCCGCCCACGTCGGGCGGGTTCACGAACACGTGGCGGAAGCGGTTCTCGCGGCCGAGCCGCTCGAGCGCGGTGCCGGGGTCGGTGATCGCGATGAAGTGACGGCCGGCCTGGTCGCCGTTGGCCTTCATCGCCTTCGCGTAGAAGTGCTTGAAAAGTGATGTCAGCTCGATCGTGCTTCCGGATTTGGACGAGACGATGAAAAGCGCTTTTTTTCCGGCGATCAGCTTGTCGACGTCCGCGACACGGCGCGGGTCGGTGCTGTCGAGGATCACGAGCTTCGGGTGGCCGGGTTTGTTGCCGAACACCGTCTGGAACACTTCGGGCGCGAGGCTCGATCCGCCCATGCCGAGCAGGACCGCGTACGCGTATTTCTGCGCCTTCACCTCGGCGATGAACTCGCGGACCTCGGAAAGACGGGCAGCCGTCTCCTTGGGCGCGCGGATCCAGCCCAGCCGCTCGCGGATCTCCTTGTGGTGGGACGGATCGTCCTTCCAGATGAGCGGGTCGCTCTTCAGGATGCGGTCGAAAAAGGCGGTGTCGTAGAGGCTCTTGAGCCCGCGGACCACGGCGTCCTCATACTTGCCCCAGCTGAAGCGCGTCTTCATCGTGAGTTTACCGTTAACGGGAAGCGGCGAGTTTGCCACGCTTTTCCTCCAAATGGGCTAGAAGCTGGCGGAAGGAATCGCAAAAGGAGTCGACGCCCTCGTTCTCCAGCTGTTGGGTGACGGACTTGAGGTCGATGCCGGCCTTCGCGAGCGCCGCGAGTTCCCCGGCCCAGTCGCCCGTCTCGATCCGGGCCGCGGCGATGCCGTGGTCACGGAACGCGTCGACGGTGGCGGGCGGGAGCGTGTTCACGGTCTGCGCGCCGATAAGCTCCTCGACGTAAAGGGTGTCCTTGTAGGCCGGGTTCTTGGTGCTGGTCGAGGCCCACAGCGGGCGCTGAACCTGCGCGCCGTTGGAGCGCAGCGGGAAGAAGCGCGCGGCGTTCGGGGCGAAGAGCTTCTTGAATTCGGCGTACGCGGCGCGGGAGTTGGCGATCGCGGCCTTGCCGAGGAGCGCGGTGAGCGCTGCCTTCTGCGTGGGGTCCGTCGCGGCCTTGATCTTGTCCTTGAGCTGCTTGTCCACGAGCGTGTCCACACGGCTGATGAAGAAACTGGCGACCGACGCGACGCCGGAGCAGTTCTTTTTGTTCCAGTGGAGCTCCTCGAGGCCTTCGAGGTAGGCGTTCATGACCTCTTTATAACGCTCGACCGAGAAAATGAGCGTCACGTTGACCGGGATGCCGGCCGCGATAACAGCCTTGATCGCCGGGATCCCCTCTTTCGTCGCGGGGATCTTGATCATCACGTTCTTGCGGTCTACTTTTTTAAAAAGCTCGAGGGCTTGGCGGATGGTCCCGTCGGTGTCACGGGCGAGAAGCGGGCTCACCTCGATCGAGATGTAGCCGTCCATCGCGCGGGACTCGGCGTGAACGGACCTGAAGATATCGGCGGCCGATTGGATGTCCTTGATGACAAGGTCCCAGTAGATCTCTTCGGCTGAGAGGCCTTTTTCGACGCCTTTCATGATGTCAGCGTCGTAGTCGGAGCTCTTGGAGATGGCCTTGTCGAAAATGGTGGGGTTGGAGGTGACGCCGCGCAGGCCGTCCTCGGCGATCATCTTCTGGAATTCGCCGCGCGCGATCATGCCGCGCTGGATATTGTCATACCAGATGCTTTGGCCGAGGTTCAGAACTTGCTTGAGTCTGTTGTCCGACATCGCGTCCTCATGGGGTTGACCGGTTGGAGGCGGGCACGGATCGCCCGGCCCGAAAAGCCGAATCATACCACCGGCTCAGATGAGAAACAATACGGGATGAGTTCAACGGGGTCCGAAAGACGCGCGGCATCCGAAGAGCGGCCGGGTTCTAT
>CAZHID010000124.1:0-5667 GCA_964532445.1 uncultured Planctomycetia bacterium
GCCGCACGCACCGGGGCATCGCTCGCCTGGATTCCGCGGCGCGCCGGCGATCGCCGCCAGTTTGGGATCGAGCACGGGCCCGACGCCACGGCTCGCCACGCGCACCACGGTGAGGAAATGCTCGCGCGGGCCATCCATGAACAGTTGCAGCTGGCTGTGCTGGTCGAGCGGGCCCAGCGCCGCGATCGCGCTCGTCCCCTCTCCGCCCTTGCCGATGCTCTCCGACCAGAGCTGCACCCACCAGCGCGAGAACATCGCGAGGCGGTCGTTGTAGGGCATCATCACGAACGTGCGCGCGCCGCGGTCCTTGGCCAGCGCCATGGCGACGGCGGCGCCGAGCGCGGGCTGGAAGTCCCGGGCGCGCTTGGCCGCCATCATCGCCTCGACGACCGAGCCGGCGATCTTGGTGTTGTACGCCAATCCGCCTTCTTCGTAATTATCCACCTCTTCCATGTTGATGAAGCCGCCCGGCTTCAGGTGCGCCAGATATTCCATCACCGCCTCGACCGTATGCGTGTACTCGGGCGCGGACGACCGCTTCATCCGTCCGCCGGTGTGCGAATTGAACATGACGATCTGGTCGTACTTGCGCGGATAGATATTGAGGTAACTGCGCACGTCCATGACCCTCATGTCGCTCAAATGCTGGTAAGCGTCATAGCTGTACCGCTTGGCGCGCTCCGTTTCCATCACGGTCACCTTGGCCCGGTTGATCTCGACGCCGTAAATCTCCCCATCACCTTGAAGTTTGACGGGGTTCATCGCGCCTTCGGCGGAGGTGCCGATGATCAGGGTATCGGGATCCTTTAAAAATCCGAAAGGTACCCGCGGATCATGGGTGAATCGGTCAAAAGATTTGAACTTGAGCGAGTCATCGCTCCGGCCGTTGGTGTAGATCGCGCAGCGGATGACCGTGCCCTTGGCGTCCTCACGGACCGTGGAATCGATGCGGCCCGTCAGACTGGACTTGGTGAACCAGAGCCGTTCTCCGGTCCGCCGGAGGTTCGCGAAGAGCTTGCCGCTGGAAGAGCCGTCCGGCTGGATACGGGCCAGCCGGGCCAGATTCAAATTATCCGTCCGATGGTGATACACCATCGCGCCCAAACCGGACAACGAGATCAGAAGGAACAGCCACATCGCTCTCGATCGGATCCCGCCCAGCCGATGGTTCAGAAGCGCGGCCGCGAGAGCGCCGAGCGAGAACGCGGCCATGAACGCCAGTTCCGTCCCGATCCACTCGATAAAAAGCGCGGCGGCTACGGCGCCCGTCCCCGCCCCGAGCAAGTCCGCGAAATAAACACGGCTGGCGGGTCCGTTGATGAAAAAAATGGACAGGATCACACTCGCGGCGATGAACGGCAGAAGGAGCGGATACGCGAACAGGAACACCGCGCTCGAAAAGTAGCACAGTATGAAAAAGACCGCCGGAATACTGAAGATCAGTCCCAAAAAACACAGGTTGATCGTCCTGAGCGAAGGCAGCCCCTTGGATCCGCCGAACATCAAAAAAGCCGCGAGACCGCCGATCGAGATCCCCAGCAGCACGACCGCGATGGACATGCTGGCCTCCAGGTAGGAGCCGAGAAAAAGAAGCGTATGAAAAAGGGTGATCTCCAGGAAAATGATGAATGAAGCGATGAAAAAGACGATCGGAAGGTAGGGGAATGGACGCGAATGGATGGAGTGATGGCTCACAAGCTCAGTCTAATGGCTCCAGTGCCGTCATTCAAGACATATCAACGTTGATCGGCCGCCGGGTCAACCAGTAAAAGAAAATACACAGCGCGGCCGCGGCCGCCGCCGCAGCGCCCCACCCCGGCGCCCGCCGGAACAGGGCCCAGCCGCGGAAAAATCCGATGGCGCTCGAACCGGCGCCGACGCCGGTCATGAGGCCGGCCAGCATGAAGCTCGGCAGGAGCTCCCGCTGCGCCTCATGGTAGCGGGTCGTAAGGCTCACCGAGACCGGGAACGTGTAGGAACAGCCGAGACCGATGATCATGTAGGGCAGGAACACCGCCGCTTCGTGCCGGACCGTATTAAGCATCAGGATCCCGCCGAGGGCGATGAACGGGGCGACGCGAAAGAGCTTGCGCGGTTCGATCCACATCGCCAAAAAAGTCGCCAACACCCGGCCGCCGGTCAAAAATCCCCAGAACAGAGAGAGACACACCGCCGCCGTGGTCGGGCTGAATCCCCTGTCCCGGGTCAGGTAGATCGTGGACCAATTGGCGATCACCGCTTCGATCGTGCCGTACAGCACCAGCACCGCGACGAAGCCTTTCGCGCGCGGCGGAAGGCCCGCGAACGCGGCGAACGGGTTCAATCGCGCGGCGGCTCCGGGTCCGGCCGCCCGGGGCACCGAACCCCTGGACAGCGCAGCGGCGCCGACGATGGCGAGCTCCACGATCCCGGTCGCGACCAGCCCCTGCCACCAAACCGCGCGGCGCCAGAGATAGAGCACGAGCGGGCTCAGGAGCGCGCCGGCGCCGAACATCGCGTGGATCGCGGTGAGGATGGACGTGCGGTGATTGGGAAAAAGTTCGATCGAAAAAAGACTCACCGAGGACATGAGCAGCGCGAACCCCAGGCCCAGGAAGGTCTGCGCGGCCGCGAGGAGCCAGAACACCGGTGTCGGACGTCCCGGCATGAAAGAAGCCGCCAGGACCAGGAATAGATACAGGGCCGTGAGACCGAATCCCGCGCAGAAGACGCGGTGGCGTGAGAACCTGACGGTCAGCCCTTGGAACAGGAAGCCGGTGATGATGGTCGCGGCGACCATCGGCAGGAACAAGAGGCCATACTGGCCGTCGGAAATGCCGTACCGGGACGGGTCGCGGAAAATGAATCCCGACGCCGGCAAGGCGATCACCGAATAGCCGAGAACAAGACTGGTCAGGCTGTACAGGACCAGCCGCAGCGCGTCAGTCACCCGCGGACATATTCTTGGCGCTGAGCACCTTCGTGAGCGTCACCTCGTCAACGAGCTTCTTTTCGAGGACGATCTGACGGATGGTGAGACCTTTTTGATAAGCTTCCTTGGCGAGCTTGGCGGACATGTCATAGCCAAGGATGGGAACAAGCGCGGTGCAGAGCATGAGCGACTTTTCGATCTGGCCCTCACACACCTGCGCGTCGGCCTCGATGCCGCGGACACACTTGGACTCGAACATGTTCACGGCGTTGGCCAGGAGCCGGGCGGACTCGAGCAGATTCCACGCGATGACCGGCATCATCACGTTGAGTTCGAAGGTGCCTGACGCGCCGGCCCACGCGACCGCGGCGTCGTTGCCGACGACCTCGGCGCAGACCTGCAGAAGGGACTCGGCGATCACAGGGTTGATCTTACCGGGCATGATGGACGAACCCGGCTGGACCGGCGGGACTTTGAGCTCCGCGAACCCCGCGCGCGGACCGCAGCCCATCCAGCGGATGTCATTGGCGATCTTGGTGAGCGAGACCGCGACGGTGCGAAGGTCGCCGCTCATCTCGACGCAGGCGTCCTTGGCGCTTTGGGCCTCAAAATGGTTCTCGGCCTCGAAGAACTTTTCCTTGAGATGCCGGTTGAGATCGGCGCAGACCTCGGCCGCGAATTTCGGATGAGTGTTGATGCCGGTGCCGACGGCGGTGCCGCCGATCGGAAGTTCGCGGAGAGCCTCGACCCCCTGCCTCAGGCGTTTCACGCCGTGCCGGACCTGCGACGCCCAGCCGGCGAATTCCTGGCCGAGAAAGATCGGCGTGGCGTCCTGAAGGTGGGTACGGCCGATCTTATTGACCTTGGAATACTGCTTCGCCTTCTTTTCGAGCGTGGCGGCCAGCGTCTCGAGCGCCGGGATGAGCGCGCGTTTCACCTCGAGCACGACCGAAACGTGGATCGCGGTCGGGATCACGTCGTTGGATGACTGCCCCTTGTTCACATGATCGTTCGGATGGACCTTGCCCTTGGCCCCGAGCTTCTTCGTCGCGACGTTCGCGATGACCTCGTTGGCGTTCATGTTGGTCGACGTGCCGGAACCGGTCTGGAAGATGTCGAGCGGGAAGTGCCGGTCGTACCGTCCGTCGCGCACCGCCTCAGCCGCGGCGATGATGGCGCCGGCTTCCCTGGCCTTCAGCCGGCCGAGCTTGAGGTTCGCGCGCGCGGCGGAGGCCTTGATCTGCGCGATCGCGTAAATGAATGGACGCGGGAAATGCCGGCCGCTCACCGGGAAGTTCAGCACCGCGCGCTGGGTCGACGCGCCGTGCAGCATGTCCGCCGGGATCTTCATCTCACCCATCGAATCGGCCGCGATCCTGAATTTGACTTGAGCCATGCGCCCTCCTGATTTTTTCCTTAAAAATTGTCCCGGTCCCAAAAAAGAACCTCAAAACTTATCGCTGATTCTACTGGATTCCGCCGTCGTTGGAAATGCGCTTCGGCGGCTCCGAAGTTTCCTCGCGGGTCTCGACCACAACGGCGTCGATCACATCGGCCTGACCGGCGGGTCCGGCATCCGGACGGGCGGGCGCCAGCCAGACGGCGTAGGACCGCATCGCGCGGACCGTGATCACCGCCAACAACAGCGAAGCGGCCTGCTCCCAATCGCTCTTGAACAAAGACCCCAGCGCCGCCAGCGGCGCGGCGAGCGGCGCGATCAGCACGGCCGGCAGCGCGAAGAAACCCACCCACTTCCACAGGATCAAAAAGCTCACCATCCAAAGCCCCAGACCGTAAACTTGCGCGATGAGAAAAGCGGGAGCCGCCAGGTGAGAACGCCAACCGCGCACGATCGACAGCGGGAGGATCCCGGCGAGATAGGCGCCAAGCCCAAGGACCGCCGCGGGTCTTATATAGGGAAAAACCCATTCAGTGACCTTGGCCAGACCCCAGACCGCGCCCGCCGCGAGCGCGGCCAGCCCGATCACGGTCATCCAAAATATGAACCACAGGTTCGGCCCGCCGGAAGTGACAAAAAACCTTGTTTGCATCCGCCAATTATACGCTTCCCGCCGCGCGGTTGTGTTGTTCGGACGGACGGCGAGGATGGCCGTCGGATCACGGACCGCTTGCGGAGGCGTCCATTATCCGGTAAGTTGGACGGATGCTCGATCGACTGGGCGCGCCGCCGGCTTCGGCGCTGATCCCTCACACGCTGCTCATCCTGGCGTCCTACAAAAAACTCCTGGGCCGCGACCTGCTTCCGCCCGGCATGCCCGCCGCGCCCGACGCGAACACGGACGCCGGTCCGGCCTTGCTCGCGCACGCGCTTTTTGAAGCGCCGTTCGTTCTGGCGACGGCGGACCCTTCCCCCGACCCCGTCCTCAACTACGGGAACCGGCGCGCGTTGGGTCTATGGGAGATGAATTGGCAGGAATTCACGTCACTGCCGGGCCGCAAGACGGCCGAAGCGCCCGAACGTGAGGCGCGCGGCCGTTTTTTGGAAGCGGTGCGAAAGGACGGTTTTGTGACGGATTACAGCGGGGTTCGGATCACCAAGTCCGGGAGGCGTTTCAGGATCCTGGCCGCGACCGTGTGGAACCTCATAGGACCGGATGAAAACCACCTAGGACAGGCGGCGATGTTCAAGGATTGGGAGCCACTTTAATTTGGACAGCCATCCGTGGACCCGCCGCGACACGGATGAGGCGATGTCAGGATGCAGCAGGACCGGGTACGCCGACAGCGCGACATAG
>CAZHID010000125.1:0-5652 GCA_964532445.1 uncultured Planctomycetia bacterium
CAGATCCCCGGCGGCTGAGCCCAACGGCCTGCCGGCCGAGCCGCACCGGGCGACCCTGATCAAGTAGGCGCGCCGGCTTGTCAGCGGCACGAAAAGCCGCTAGACTATCCTTGTTCGACCGATCGGTTCCAAGCGGGATTTAGAAGGCCACTTGCCCCGCTATACAAATGAGCTAAAGCGCCGTCCGGAGTTTTCCGACGATCACGCGCTTTGAGGCTTTGGGCCTTCAGGCGCGTTTTTTATTTTCCATAAATCCATTGGACGGGTGTTCCGTCCGGGGTCGCGGACCGTTTTAGGGTCACTTGCAACCGCGCAACAAAGTGCTAAATCACCGCCTCCGCGGACCCGATAAGCGGAGGCTTTAGGAGGATCCCACATGGACCGCGCCCGCCTCTCGGCGCTCCAGCTTGAAGCTGAGCGTCTCTTACGCCACGAACTGCAAACCCGTTTCCCGGACCTGGCCGCCGCGTTCGATGTCCGGCTGGCCGACCGTTCGGCATATAATGGAACGGATGGAAATAAAACCTCTCCCGAACACATCGACTGGTAAGACCTTCGTTATTGGCGATCTGCACGGCGCTTATAAGGCGCTTCTGCAGTGCCTTAAACGGTCGGGGTTCGACCGCGAGCGCGACCGGCTGATCTCCCTCGGGGACATCTGCGACGGTTATCCGCAGGTGGACCTATGTGTCGAGGAATTGCTGGAGCTGAAGCGGTTCGACCTGGTGATCGGCAACCATGACCTTTGCGCGCTCGCCTGGGCGGAGCGCGGCGAGACATCCGAGGAGTGGCTTCGGCAGGGAGGGGAGAACACGATCCTTTCCTATCGAGGCGGGCCGATGCCCCGTGAACACGCCGAGTTCTTCAAACGCGGAAAGAAATACCTGGAGATCGGGACGCGTCTTTTTGTCCATGCCGGCTATGACCCGGATCTGCCGGCCGCGGTGCAGGACATCCGCACGTTCGCCTGGGACCGGGGGCTCGTGGAGGCCGCAAAGTACAACTCCCACAAAGGCGACGAGACACCGTTCGGACCTTACTCGGAGATCTTTTTGGGGCATACTCCCACCGTTTATCTGGACGCCGGCGATCGTCCGGCCAAGTACGCCAACGTCTGGGCGCTCGACACCGGCGCCGGTTGGGACGGCCGTCTCACCATCATGGACATCGACTCCCATGAGTACTGGCAATCCGACCGCATGCCCTTCCTCTATCCCGGCGTAATTTCGCGCCGCGGCTGGCCCCGTCCATCCTGAGCGGCACGACCGGCCCCGTATTTGTCGGGCTTGACATATTCCGAAAAAAGAATATACTATTTATGGTATGAATAAAAACAAAGACATTGAATGGTTCGTTCGCGCCGCCCGCTTCCTTAAAGTGGTCGGTCACCCCCTTCGTTTGACGCTGGTCGAAAAGCTCGAAAAGGGGAGTTCCCGGGTGAGTGACCTCGTCGCGGTGTCTGGCGCGAGCCAGGCGGAAGTTTCCAAGCAGTTGGCGCTCCTGCGCCGATCGGGTGTCGTCCGGTCGGAGGCCAAAGGGAATGAGCGCTGGTACACGATCGCCGATCCCAGGGTCGGATATATTCTGGATTGCATCCGTAAACACGGAAAAGGACGGTAATCATGAAGACTTGCACTGTCACCGAGCTCAAATCCGCTCTTCAAGCCGGCCGCTGCCGCGTGATCGACGTCCGCGAATCGCCTGAATACGAAGCCGAGCGCATCCCCGGAGCGGAGCTTGCGCCCCTGTCCACGCTCTCCGAGAGTCAGGCCCGCGCCCTTGCCGCCAAGGGCGAGGAGATCGTTCTGGTCTGCCGTTCCGGCGGGCGTGCCTCTCAGGCGGCCGAAAAGCTCGCCCGCTGGGGCGTCTGCGAGCCGACCGTCCTTTCCGGCGGGCTGAACGCGTGGACCCAGGCCGGTTCCGAGACCCTCAAAGGCACACCGTCGGTGTGGGACCTGGAACGCCAGGTCCGGTTCGCGGCGGGGCTTCTGGTCCTTGTCGGCGTGACGCTGGGCTTCGCGGTCCACTCGAACTTTTTCTACCTCGCGGGTTTTGTCGGCGCGGGGCTCGTTTTCGCCGCCGTGACGAACACCTGCGGCATGGCAATGCTCCTGGCCCGGATGCCATGGAACCGGGCTCGCGGCATCACATGCTCCCGCGCCGGCTCGGACGGCAAGGGCTCCTGTCAGGTGAAGTCATGAAGCTCCTCATCGTGGGCGGCGTCGCCGGCGGGGCGTCCTGCGCGGCCCGCGCGCGGCGGCTCGACGAAGCGGCGGAGATCATCCTGTTCGACCGCGGTCCTCACGTGTCCTTCGCCAATTGCGGATTGCCGTACTTCGTCGGCGACGTGATCAAGGATGAAGCGTCACTGCTCGTCGCGACCCCGGAACTTTTCAAGGACCGCTTCAATATCCAGGTCCGGACGGAGTCGGACGTTCAGATCATCGACCGCGGCGCGCGTCAGATCGAGGTCAAGGACCTGAGGTCCGGACGCGTTTACCGCGAATCCTACGACGCGCTGGTCCTGTCGCCCGGCGCCGCGCCGATCCGCCCGCCCCTTCCAGGGATCGACCTGCCCGGTATCTTTGCCTTGAGGACCATTCCCGACAGCCGGCGCATCCGCAAGTGGATCGCCGACAAAAAAGCCAAGAGCGCCGTGATCGTCGGCGGCGGCTTCATCGGTCTTGAGATGGCCGAGAACCTCACCGGAAGCGGGATCCGCACGTCGATCCTTGAAATGCAGGACCAGGTCCTGCCGCCCTTCGATCCTGAGATGGTGCGCAGTTTGGAGCGCCATTTGACCGCGCGCGGCGTGACGCTTTATTTGGGCGACGCGCTCACCGGCTTCGAAGCCGCACCCGACGGGCGATTGATCGTGAATGCCAAGTCCGGCCTGCGTCTGGAGACGGACCTCGTCATCCTTTCGATCGGGGTGAGGCCGGAGACGACGCTCGCCAAGGCCTGCGGTCTCGAGATCGGCGAACGCGGAGGCATCCGTGTGGACGACTCGATGCGGACTTCGGACCCGCAAATCTGGGCGGTCGGCGACGCTGTCGAGAAAAAAGACTTCCTGACCGGCGAGTGGACCGCCGTGCCGCTCGCGGGTCCCGCCAACCGTCAAGGCCGCGTCGCCGCTGACACCATTTTCGGCCGTGTATCCAAGTTCCGCGGTGTGCAGGGCACGGCCGTTTGCAAGGCATTCGATCAGGTCGCCGCGCTCACGGGCCTGAGCGAAAAGACCCTGCGCCGCATCGGAAAGCCGTACGAGAAGGTCTATCTCCACCCGGGTCATCATGCCGGTTATTATCCGAACGCCAAGCCGATCCATTTGAAGGTCCTGTACGAGCCTGACACCGGCCGCGTGCTCGGTGCCCAGGCCGTAGGAGAAGAGGGTGTCGAAAAACGCATCGACGTGATCGCGATGGCGATCCAGATGGGCGCGGACGTGCACGACCTGGAGCAGGCGGAACTGTGCTACGCGCCCCAGTTCGGGGCCGCGAAGGACCCGGTGAACGTGGCCGGGATGATCGCCGGCAATGCCCGGAACGGCGACGCGCCGATCGCTCACTGGGATCGGATGACGCCCGGGACCGAGTTCGTGCTGGATGTCCGGGATCGGGAAGAGTACGATACGGGACATGTTCCCGGGGCCGTGAATATTCCGCTCAACTCGCTTCGCGCGCGGATGGGTGAGCTGCCCAAGGACCGCGCCCTTTACGCGTATTGCGGCGTCGGACAGCGCGCCTATTACGCGGTGCGCGCGCTGCGCTGCAACGGTTTGGACGCGAGAAATGTGAGCGGCGGGATACAAACGTACCAACGACCCCTGGAGGTGACTTCATATGCAACGGAACATAGGTAACGCGGACCGTTTGGTCCGG
Organism: uncultured Planctomycetia bacterium; assembly: GCA_964532445.1. Lineage (GTDB taxonomy): Bacteria > Omnitrophota > Gorgyraeia > 2-02-FULL-51-18 > JAGOUK01 > JAGOUK01. The sequence goes on from CAZHID010000125.1 coordinate 3,882, forward strand.
ATCGCGGCGGGCGTAGCGCTCCTGGTCTTCGGTTACACCCAAAAGAATTGGCTCGGTCTCATCGGCCTCGTTCCACTGGCGACCGCATTTGTCGGACTGTGTCCTTTGTACACGTTGTTCGGCATTCGGACCTGCAAGAAAAGCTGATGAACGGCTGGGCGCGCATGGCGGCGGGCCTCATCGCCGCGGGGACGGCGCTCGGGGCCTTTGGCGCGCACGCCCTGAAGGGTAAGATCGAGCCCGAGATGCTGCAGGTCTATCACACGGGAGTTTTTTATCACCTTGTGAACGCGGTGGGGCTTCTGGCCGTGTCGGCGGGAGCGGCCTCCGGAGCCGAAGGGCAGAAACTCACGGGCGCGCCGCGAGCGGCCCAGATCGCCATCACGGCCGGGATCGTGATCTTTGCCGGTTCGCTCTATCTGCTGGCGGTCTCAGGCGTCCGTTGGCTCGGCGCGGTGACCCCCATCGGCGGGACGCTGCTCATCGGCGGGTGGCTGACGCTCGCGTTCACCAAGGTTCAGGATAGAAAGGCGGCCATCTGATGGCGGATAACTTCGGTCCGCAGCCCCTCGAAGAAGTGATGCGCCGGTTCAATTTGACGGCGGCGCAGCTGGTCGAAGCCTCGACCGAACAGCTCAGTTTCAAAATGATCCAAAAAGGCCGCAAAGGCCGCCGCCTCACGCCGAACGTCCAGAAAAAGATCCTCAACGCGCTGCGGAAGGTGCTCGCCGTGACCGCGGCCGTGGATGACAAGACCGGCGCACCGGCGTCGCCTGCTAATTCCCAGCCCACGCCTCCGCTGACGCTCAAGGACATTTTTAACTATAGTTGAGCGGTCCCGCTACAAGGTATAATTTGGCCATGGACCATTTTTACCCCCGCCTCGTTCCGAGCGTTCCTCTTTCCACCATTTTGATATTGTCATTCCTGATCCTTGGCCCGAATATTTCCGCGAATGCGGACGCGGTGCATCTCAAGCGGGGCGGGAGCCTTGAAGGGGAAGTGATCGAAGGGGAAAATACGGTCGAGGTCAGGCTTGAAGGCGGCAGCACGACGTTCAGCCGTGATGAGGTCGAACGCATCGAGCGGACCGATCCGGCCGCCGGAACCAAGAGCCCGATTCTCAGGACCGCCTCGGATTGGTCCAAAAAAACTTCCGTCTGGTTCAACCGGACCCGTCTCCAGGCGGTCAAGCACTGGAACAACCTTCAGAAAAAAGCCTCAAGTATGATGCAGCCCGTGGGCAAGTCCCCGGCGACGAAGCTGAAGGAAAAAAAGCTCAACGACTCCATGCTCGAAATGCAGCGCGCCCAGAAAAAACTCCACGCCCAAGAAAAAGCCGCCGCCCAGGCCAAACGCGCCCTCAAAAAAGACGGCTTCAACATCTCCTAGTCTCTTCGCTCATCGTTTTGGCAGGAACATATAGAACTGTTGCGGGACCGCTCGCCGCAAATAGTTGCGGCTCGCTTCGAATCTCGGCGTTGCGATCTAAAGGTCGCACGGATGACTTGAAATCCCCCAAAAAGCACACGACCCGACCTTGTTAACGTTCGATAGGAGAGAGCGGGTCAGCTAGTGCCGTGGACTTGCCAGTCGGAGGGGGCGGACTTCAGGTAGGCGATGACCTTGGAGGTGTAGCCGGGGTTCGTTCCCACGCCGCCGGGGCCGGCGTTGTACGCGCTGATGACCGCGCGCTCGTTGTTGCCGAGTTTTTTTCTCAAAAAATCCAGGTACTTGACCACGTACGGCAGGGAGACCGAAGGCTCACCGA
>CAZHID010000126.1:0-3798 GCA_964532445.1 uncultured Planctomycetia bacterium
CGTGTTGACGATGATCTTCGGCACGACGTTCCTGGTCGTCAAATTCTTCGAGTACGCGCTCCAGCTCAAGGTGAAGAACGCGCTCGACCTGCTCTATCTGGCCGGCGGGGTCGTCCTCGTCGCGGCCGCTCTGTACCTGACCCACGCCAAGCCCGGTTCGGGCAAGCACTGACTTAAGCTTCGGTTCAGCCCGGCCCTGCGAAGGGTTTATTAATCAGGATCTATTTGAGGGATGTGCGGTGAGCCACGCCTGGTGGCGCGCGGCCCGGTCGGGATCGCCCATACGGGCATAGGACGCGGCGAGCATCTGGTGTGCCGCGGAGGCTTGGTCGAGGTCGGAAGCGTGGTCCAGCGCGAGCAAAGCCTCGCGGGCGCTGGCTTCGTAGTTCCCGTTCTTGAAGGCCTCGGTCGAGGCTTTGAAGCGTTCGGCGAATGCGGTGTCCCGCATCCGGCGCATTTTGGAGGCCAGTCCGCGGCTCAGGGCGTGGGCGTCCCCGGCAGGGATGACCGCCGGCCCGGCCGCCGCCAGAAGATTCGATGCGATGAAGATCTTGTTCCAACGCCGTTTTTGATCCATATCGTTCAGTATAGCGCAGATCCCGTCATCCAACAGGAGGTTCGAGCGTATGAAAAAGCAGGTCATTGCGGGCGGGTTGGGGGTTTTGTTGCTGGCGGCGATCGCCTCGACCGCGGCCGCGGGTCCGCTCGATTTTTGGCGGCCTAAGGGCAAGGACGCGCAGCTCGCCAAGAAGGTCCGGGACTGTGAACAAGCCATCAAGGACCTGATGCAGGGTACCGGCAAGGACATCCCGAAGAACATGCTCAAAGACGCCGAAGCGGTCGTGATCTTCAGCGATTCGGTGCGGGCAGGGCTTCTGGTCACGGGGCAGTTCGCTCAAGGTGTCGCTCTCGTGAAGACCGGCTTCGGCGACTGGAGCGCGCCGGCGTTCTTCCGGATGAGCAGCGTCGGTGTGGGTTTGCAGATCGGCGGCGATGTGAGCGACGTGGTGTTCGTGGTCACGGGCAAGGAAGGAATCGGGAACCTGCTCGAGAGCCGTTTCACGATGGGCGCGGACGCGTCCGCTGCCGCGGGCCAAAAAGGGCGTCAGGTGAAGGCGTCCACGAACTCCCAAACCCACATGATCGCTTACGGCCGCTCGAAAGGATTGTTCGCCGGAATGAGTCTCGACGGCGCGGTCCTCAAGCCGGACGCCGGCGCCAAAAATAATTACTACGGCAACAAGCTCACGGCCCGGGAGATCCTGCTCGAGGGCAAGGCGACCAGGACCGCCGAGGCCGCGGACCTCATCTCGACGCTCAAAAAGCATTCTTAAAGGATATAATGACGCGGCACATTCACCGGCGCGGAGCGCCGCAACCCAGGGAGCGGATATGATCCGGAAGGCATCAGCGGTTTGGCAGGGGGGTCTTAAGGACGGCAAGGGCAGTGTTTCGACGGAGAGCGGGGCTTTGAACAAGACCCAGTATTCCTTCGGAACTCGTTTCGAGAACGGTGTCGGGACCAATCCCGAGGAATTGATCGCCGCCGCGCACGCGGGGTGCTTTTCCATGGCGCTTTCTGCTCAGCTGGGCGCCGCGAACCTCGCGCCGCAGAGCATCGAGACGTCGGCGGACCTCACGATGGAAAAGCTCGACTCCGGCTGGACGGTGACATCCGTCCATCTGACCGTCGCGGCCAAGGTTCCGGGCGCCACCCAGGAAGCCTTCGCGCTCGCGGCCGATAACGCGAAAAAGGGCTGCCCGATCTCCAAGCTCCTGAACGCCAAGATCACGATGGAGGCCCGGCTCGTTGCCTGACGCGGCTCGTCCGATGAGCCGGTGGCTCTGGAGCTTCCGGACCAAGGTGATGGCGGCGATCGTCGCCGCGCTGCTTCTGGTCCTCGCTCTGAGCCACCTGCTCATCTACCGCTCCGCCAGCCAGGCGCAGTTCGACCAGCTGAGAAGTCAGCTCATCATCCTGGCGCAGACCGCGTCGCTGCTCGTGGACGCGGACGCTCTCGACCGCATCCCCGACACCCGGGAAGGGGCGCGCACGCCTGAGTATGTCGACATCTACTCGCGGTTGAAGCGTGTCCGTGAATTGAACCCTTCGATCCGTTACATCTACACCCTCAAGCCCTCGGACGTCCCCGGTCATCTCAAATTCGCCGTCGATCTGGACCCTGACCCCGAGGATCACCGTCATCGCGGGACGACGGCCTATCCGGGCGATCTGTACGACGCGCGTGAATTCCCCGAGATGTTCAAGGCGTTCGCCGGTCCGGCCGCGGACCGGGAGCTCGTCGAGGACGCGTGGGGCGTGGCGCTGTCCGGTTACGCGCCGATCCGCGACGCGGCAGGCAAGGCAGTGGCGATCCTGGGCGTGGACATGGACGCGCGCGACGTCCGGGACGCCCAGCGCCGCGCGGTCCGGGAGGCTCAGCGGGTGCTGGTGATCGGTATCCTTGTGTCGCTGCTCATCGGGGCGCTGCTCGCGCGGAGCCTGACGGTCAGGGTGACGCGGCTCATTGAGGGGACCCGCGGGTTGTCTTCGGGCGACCTCTCGGTGCGGGTCAAGGTCGGCGGCCGCGATGAGATCTCCGACCTGGGCAAGTCCTTCAACGAGATGGCCGCGGCGCTGCTCGAGTCCCGCGCCAAGCTGGAAGCTTATTTTTGCAACGTGATGGAAGCCCTTGTTCGGATGCTCGAGGCCAAGGACAAGTACACACAAGGCCATTCGGAGCGGGTTGGCGTTTATGCCAAGAAGATCGCGCTCAAGCTCGGATTGCCCGAAAAGGAAGCGGACCTGCTGCGCCGCGCCGGGGAATTGCATGATATCGGCAAGCTCGCCGTCCACGAGCACGTCCTGAACAAGGTCGAGCCTCTCACCGAAGCGGAGTGGGAGATGATCCGCCGCCATCCGGTGACGGGCTATGAGACGCTCAAGACGCTCGGCCTCGATGAGATCATCATGAACAGCATTCGCTCCCATCACGAACGCGTCGACGGCACGGGTTACCCGCGCAAGCTCGACGGAGACAAGGCGGGCATCCACGCTCAGATCATCTCGGTAGCCGATGCCTACGACGCGATGACGACCACGCGGCCTTACCGCAAGGCGATGGACCGCCGCGCCGCGATGGAAGAGTTGCGCCGGAGCGCGGGGACCCAGTTCAACCGGGATGTGGTCGACGCTCTCATCCGCGCGCTCGAGGAAGACCCCCGGTTCTCTTAAACGATGCTCTTCAATTCGATCGAGTTCGCGTTCTTTCTGCCCTTTGCGCTGGCGCTTCATTATCTGACGCCCGCGCCTTGGCGTTGGCTCCTGCTGCTCGTCACCAGCTGCTTTTTCTACGCCGCGTTCATCCCGGCCTACCTCCTGATCCTGGTCGCGCTGATCGTGATCGATTACACCGCCGCGCTCCTGATCGAGCGGTCCGAGGGGCGCGCCCGTCGGCTGATCTTTCTGGTCAGTATCCTGGCGACGGCCTCCTGCCTTTTTTCATTCAAATACCTGAATTTCTTCAACACCAATCTGATGGACCTGGCGGAGCTGATCGGCTGGAATTACTCGCCGAAGTTCTTCAATTGGGTCCTTCCCGTCGGCCTGTCGTTCCACACGTTCCAGAGCCTGAGCTATGTGATCGAGGTGTACCGCGGCCGGCAGAAGGCTGAGAGACATCCCGGGTATTACGCGCTTTATGTGATGTTCTTCCCCCAGCTGGTGGCGGGGCCGATCGAGCGGGCGGGGCATTTGTTGCCGCAGCTGCGCAGGCCTGAGCCGCTGGACGGAACGGG
>CAZHID010000126.1:3808-4572 GCA_964532445.1 uncultured Planctomycetia bacterium
GCGGTGTTCTTTTCTTTCCAGGTATACGGTGATTTCGCCGGCTATTCGAACATCGCGATCGGCACCGCGCGGCTGTTCGGTGTCCGGCTGCGCGAGAACTTCGACCGGCCGTTCTTTGCCCAGTCCACAGGCGATCTATGGCGCCGGTGGCATATGTCGCTGACCTCCTGGTTCAGGGATTACGTGTACGAGCCCCTGGGAAAACGAGGCGGGGTGATCGGGTCCCGATGGTTCCGGGTCATGGCGGTCTTTTTGATCAGCGGTCTCTGGCACGGGGCCAATTGGACCTATGTAGTGTGGGGAGCGCTTAACGGGTGTTTCATCTTGATCGGGTCCGCGACCCGAAAGTGGCGGGAGGCATGGACCGGCCGGCTCTGGGGCGCGAACTTCCCCCGCGCGCGGGCGGCCATTCGCGCGGCGATCACCTTCGCCTTGTTCACGGTCGCGCTGATCTTCTTTCGCGCGCGGACCGTTGCGGACGCGGTCTATATGGTCACGCATCTATTAGCTCCGGGTCCGCCGGTCCATAAACAGATCTACCTGGGGATGCCGATGTGGTGGTTCGTGATCGCCGCGGCAGGCATCCTGATCTTGGTGACGGCCGAAGGTGTGGTGGGTGTGGGGGATCCCAAGCGGGGCGGGATCGCCGCCCGAGGTCCCGCCGCCCGGTGGACCGCGTATATCCTGCTCACAGCCTACATGACGCTGTTCATCTACACCGGCGCCGAAAAACCGTTCATTTACTTTGATTTTTAAAATGAAGC
>CAZHID010000126.1:4582-5642 GCA_964532445.1 uncultured Planctomycetia bacterium
GCCCCTTTTATTTTTTTGGTTCTTGAGCGCGGCGGCCCTTCACGCCGCGGCGGCCGCGGGTGTTCGTTTCGCGATGGGCCGATGGTCGACCTCGGAAGTCGCGATCTGGAAGAAGCAGATCGGGTATGTCCGCTCGGCTCCGGACAACGACGGATACGCTCCGCTGCTCATCCTGGGGGATTCACGCCCGTTCGGAGGGATCCGTCATTCCGACCTGGTCTCGGGCGCCCGCTCTCTGGCTTTGCCGGGCTCCTCCGCCATCGACGCGTATTACCAGCTGGTGAATTATCTGGAGCGTTATCCGGCCCCGCGCCTGGTGATCCTGTCGATCGCGCCGGAGCATATGGTTTTCGCGGACCGGGTCTTTTTTGATTGGAGCGTGCGGATGGGGTCCGTCGACCGCCGGCAGGCACGGGAGGTGATCGAGCTTAGACGTCAGGTCGGCGGATATGTACGTCCTTTCGGGCTCGACTATTGGGCGGATCGGGCCTTCTTGGAACTGTACTGTCTCAAGGCGTTCGCTTTTTACCGCTCGATCCTGCTCACCATGAACCCGGATTCCGTCCGAGGGGGGAGCAAATTGTCGATAAAATTGGACAACCGATACGCCTACGACTATGGCAATGACCAGCGCCGTTCGAAGGAGCTCAATGCGGAGGCCCGTATGGGGCAGTTCAACCCGGACCCCACCTTGGACGCCTATCTGCTCAAGATCTTCGAGCTTGCCGAGCGCCGGAAGATCCTTGTCGCGTATGAGGTCATGCCAATGAACGAAGCTTCTTATGAAAAACTGCGTTCTCAGTACAAGAGGGATTTTGAGAATTATCTTCGGTACGTCGCCAAGCGCGCTCCGATCAACACCCGTGTGCACATCGGGATCCCGCACTACCCGAACGAGCTGTTCTCGGATCCGAGCCACCTGAACGCGAGGGGGGCCGTCAGGTTCACGCGGGTGCTGCAGCGCAGGTACGAGAGTATTTTGCGGGATATCCGGGAGCGGCCCCGGATCCAGGACAGCATCCGGGCCAAGGTCCCGGCGGCGCTTTAATGGGATCTCTCC
>CAZHID010000127.1:0-1204 GCA_964532445.1 uncultured Planctomycetia bacterium
GCTTTGTCGACCCGGAAAGGCAGCCACGCCATGACTATTCTTCTTTCTGCAGGACGGCCATGAAGGCCTCCTGAGGGATCGACACATGACCGAACTGCTTCATGCGCTTCTTGCCCTCTTTTTGCTTTTCCAACAGCTTGCGCTTGCGGGTGATGTCGCCGCCGTAGCACTTGGAGGTCACGTCCTTCTTCATCGCCGACACGGTCGAGCGCGCGATGACCTTGCCGCCGATGGCGGCCTGGATGGCGACGTCGATCATCTGCCGCGGGATGACCTCCTTGAGTTTTTCGGTCAGCCGGCGGCCGCGGTCGGCGGCCTGGGTGCGGTGCGTGATCATGCTCAGCGCTTCGCAAATGTCGCCGTTCAACAGGATGTCGACCTTCACGAGCGGCTCGGGGCGGAAGCCCTGCACGTCGTAGTCCATCGAGCCATAACCCTTGGACAGGGATTTGATCTTGTCGTTGAAGTCGACGATGATCTCGGCCAGCGGAAAGTCATAAATGACACGGACGCGGCCGGAGTCGATGTATTCGGTCGAGATGTATTTGCCGCGGCGCTTCTCGCAGAGGTCCAGGAGCGTGCCCATGTTCTCTTTGGGCACGATGATGCGGGCGTGGACATACGGCTCGCGGGTCTCGGCGATCTTCTGAACTTCCGGCATCTTGGCCGGGTTGTCGATGTCCATCACGACGCCGGCGTGGTCCACGACCTGGTAGACGACCGACGGCGATGTGACAACGAGCTCCAGGTTGTATTCGCGCTCCAGGCGTTCCTGGACGATCTCCATGTGCAGGAGGCCCAGGAAGCCGCAGCGGAAGCCGAAGCCGAAAGAGGCGGAGTTTTCGCTTTCGTAGACAAAGGAAGAATCGTTCAGGTTCAACTTGGCGATCGTGTCGCGCAGGAGCGGGAGGTCCTTGGCGTTCACCGGAAAGATGCCCGCGTAGACCATCGGGCTCATCTTGCGGTAGCCGGGAAGCGGTTCGGAGGCGGGACGTTCGGCCTCGGTCAGCGTGTCCCCCGGCTCAACGAGCTTCGCCTCGCGGATATTGCAGACGACGTAACCCGCCTCGCCCGGTCCGAGCTCATCGCACGAGATGGCCTTGGGGGTCAGGACACCCACTTCGAGGACTTCGTGAACGGTGTTATTGGCCATCATCTTGACCTTGGAGCCCTTGGCGACCCGGCCGTTCATCACGCGGACATA
>CAZHID010000127.1:1214-5616 GCA_964532445.1 uncultured Planctomycetia bacterium
TCGAAGATCAGCGCCTGGAGCGGAGCGTCCGCGTCGCCCTCGGGCGCCGGGATGGACGTCACAATCCATTCCAGAATGTCCTGGATGCCGATGTTCATCTTGGCGCTCACGGCGAGGACGTCTTCGGGCTCGACGCCGAGGACCTCGGCGACTTCCACTTTGACACGCTCGGGCTCGGCGTTCGGGAGGTCGATCTTGTTGATGACGGGAATGATGCTGATGTTGTTCTCAAGCGCGAGGAAAAGGTTCGCGACGGTCTGCGCTTCCACGCCCTGGGCCGCGTCGACGACGAGCAGCGCGCCTTCGACGGCGCGGAGGCTCTTGGAAACCTCGAACGAAAAGTCGATGTGTCCCGGCGTGTCGATCAGGTTGAAGGTGTAGTCCTTCCCCGCCTTGGAGCGGTATTTCACGCGCACGGCGCTGGCCTTGATTGTGATGCCGCGCTCCTTCTCGAGGTCCATGCTGTCGAGCAGCTGGTTCTCGAACTCGCGGGTCGAGATGGCGCCCGTCATCTGGAGGATGCGGTCCGCCAGCGTCGACTTGCCGTGGTCGATGTGCGCGATGATGCAGAAGTTACGGATCGTTTCGATCTTCATTCGAGGGGGCTTTCTGGCGGCCTTAGGCCGCGATCTGTTCCGCCAGCTTCACGCCCCAGGCGACGAGCTTTTCGGCTTCGCCGGGCTGCTGGGATTCGGCGTACACGCGCAGAAGGGGTTCGGTGCCGGACATACGGAACAGGAGCCAGGCGTCCTTGTGCATGAGGAACTTCACGCCGTCGGCGGTGTTCTTGCCTTCGCAAGGGACGCCCGAACCGCGGGTTGCCTCGTCGGCCGAAAGGTTCTTCATATGGGTCAGGAAACGCTCCTTGGCGGCTTCGGGATAATGCATGTCGCGGCGGTCGTAGAGGAACTTGCCGAAACGCTTCTCGACGTCGGCAAGGATCTCCTCCATCGTCATCTTGCGGAACTCCATCATCTGGATGAGGAGCAGCGCCGAGAGCACGCCGTCGCGTTCCTGCATGTAGTTCTGGAACGCCAGACCGCCCGACTCTTCGCCGGCGATGAGGACGTTGTGCTTGCGCATGACGTCCACGATGTATTTGAAGCCGACCGGCGTCTCGTGGACCTTGAGGCCCAGATGACGCGCGACGCGGTAGATGAGCGCGGTGTTCGAAACGGTCGTGACGACATCGCCCTTCTTACCGAGGTCCTCGGCCAGGTGGAGCATGATGAGCGACAGGAGCGTGCCCGGAGAGATGAACGTGCCGCCGACGCGCGCGGCGCCGATGCGGTCGGCATCGCCGTCGGTGATGAACGCGGCGACGTACTCGCCCGTCTGCATCTTTTTGCAGGTCTCAGGAAAATTCTTGGCGATCGGTTCCGGCGCGAATCCGCCGAAGGACGTGTCGCGGTTGGAGCGCAGCGTCGTGACCTTGACCGCGGTGCCGGCCAGGATCTGCTCGATGTGCTTCTCGCCCATCCCGTGCATCGAGTCGACGAGGACGTTCAGGGGCTTGTTGTTGAAGATCTTGGGGTCGAGGTAGCCGCGCACGCCCGCGAGGTACGGGGTCATGAGGTCCTTCTCGCAGCGTTTCACTTCTTCGGGCGAGGCGTGGCGGACGGCGGACTGGTCGAGGCAGGCCTCGATGCCCTTGGTGATCGCGGGCTCGGCGGAGCTGCCGTTGGAATCCTTGACCTTGAACCCGTTGTAATCGCCGGGGTTGTGGCTCGCCGTGATCGCGACGCCGAGGTCGAACTTGTGATCGATGACCCAGCGGCTCACGGCCGGGGTCGGGACGGCGCGGTCCGAGAGCACCGTCTCGATGCCGTTGGTGATGAGGATCGAAGCGACGTCGGCGGCGAAGTTCTCGGAATCCTTGCGGAAGTCATAGCCGACGGCGACCTTGGGCTTCCCGGGTTTGCCGGCGGCGCGGTGGGCCTGGTTCGTAAAATCCGCGAAGGCCTGGGCCATGCGCTCGAGATTCTCGGGGGTGTATTCCTTCCCCATGATGGCGCGCCAACCGTCGGTGCCGAACTTGATCTTGGTCAAAGGGGTGGTCATGCTTTGAGCTCCTTTAGATCGCGGACGGCTTTGGGCACGTCCGGCGCGCGAAAAACCGCGGTGCCGGCCACGAGCACATTCGCTCCCGACCGGACCGCGAGCGCGCCGGTCTGGGTGTTGATCCCGCCGTCCACTTCGATGTCCTTGTTGTAGATCTTTCTCAGCGCCTCGACCTTGGGCATCATGTCGGGCATGAAGGATTGACCGCCGAAGCCGGGCTCGACCGTCATGATGAGGACCATGTCGATCTTGTTGAGGAGCGGCTTGATCGGGTCGAGCGGCGTTCCGGGCTTGAGCGAGACGCCGGGGCGCTTGCCGAGACCCCGGATCTGGTCGAGGGTCTCCTCGAGACGCGGGCCGCAAGCCTCGGCGTGCACCGTGATGATGTCCGAGCCGGAATTGGCGAAGTCGGGTACGTATTTCCAGGGGCTTTCGATCATGAGGTGCACGTCCAGCGGGACGCGGCTGACCTTCTTGATGGCCTTCACGACAAAGGGCCCGATCGTGATGTTGGGGACAAAGTGACCGTCCATGACATCCACGTGGATGTAGTCACAGCCGGCGTCCTCGACGAGGCGGACCTCGTCGGCCAGGCGGCCGAAATCGGCGGAGAGGAGCGACGGACTGACTTTGATGGATGAATGGGGGTTCATAGTGTCGTGAGACGGGTCATTATAGACGCTTTTTAGCCTTCTGGGTACTCTGCCGGGTCGTACGGGACCGACGGACGGCGGCTGTCGAGGTAGTTCTGAAGGATGAGGATGGCGCTCAGCTCGTCGGAGTTCTCTTTTTGCTTCTTTCGGGAGAGGCCCTGACGGATCATGAGGCGCTGCGCCTCGACCGACGTCAGCCGCTCGTCCGAGGTCACGACCTCGCAATCGGGCGCCTGTTTCTTGAGCTCCTCGACCCAATCCAGGACCTTTTTGGCGCGGTCCCCGATCTCGCCGCTCATCATGAGCGGCAGGCCGACGACGACGGTCCCGACCGTCCGTTCCTTTATAACGGCCAGGATCTGGGGAAAAGTCCTCAGAGGGCCTTCGTTCTGGATGGTCTTCAGGCCCTGCGCGGTGATGCCGAGCGGGTCGGAGATCGCGACGCCGATGCGCTTGTCGCCCAGGTCGATCCCCATCGTGCGCTTGAGGGAAACGTTCATACGGCCGCCTTGAAGTGCTTGGCCCAGAGGAGCTTGAGCTCCCGCACATCCTCAGCCTTTTCGCGCGAGCAGATCAAAAAATCATTGCCGTTGCGCACCACGACCAGGTCTTTCACACCCGCCGCGACCGCGCGGCTTCCGTCGCCGAGCGCAAAAACGCAGTTCTCAGCGCCCGCGTCCAGCACCGGTGAAATGAAGGTATTCCCCTTCGCGTCCGGACGCATCCGGCGCAGGGCCTCCCAGGTACCGATGTCATCCCAGCCCATTTGGCTACGCACCACGAGGATGCGGTCGGCTTTTTCCGCGAGGAGCTTGTCGATCGAGATTGATGGGAGCGACGCGTAAAGCGCTTTGACGCGTTTGGGTGTCCAGGCACCGGTCCCGAAGCTCAGGAATTTGGCGTAGTAGTCGCCGGCCAGGCGGCGCATCGCGGAGTCGAATGTCCGGACGCTCCAGGTAAAGATCCCGGCGTTCCAGACGTAGCGGCCGGACTTAAGGAAGCTCTGGGCTGTCGCGAGGTCGGGCTTTTCACAAAAGCGGACGCCCTCGTAGCTGTCCGGCAGCGGCTCGAGACGTTCGCCGCACTCGATGTAGCCGTACCCTGTCGCCGGGCGGGTCGGTTCGATGCCGATGACGCTGATCACGCCGTCGGCCGCGGCCAGGTCGCCGCAGCGCTTGACGTTCGCGCGCAGGATCTCGGGCTTGGCGACCAGCGCGTCCGCGGGAAAAAAGCTGACAACGGTCGATTCGCCGAACTTTTTGAACGCCCAGAGAGTCGAATAGGCCGTCGCGGCGGCCGTGTTCTTGCGCTCGGGCTCGCCCAGGACGTTCGCCGCCGGGATGCCCGGCAGAAGCTTGCGCACGAGCTTCACGTGCTCATCAGCGGTGATGACAAAGACTTTGTCGCGGCCGTACAGCGGGGCCAGACGGTCAAAAGTGTCCTTGAGGAAAGTGGTTTTTTCGTTGAACCGGATGGCGTACTTGGGCAGCGCGCGGCTCGTCGCGGGCCAGAAGCGCTCACCGAGGCCGCCGGCCATGATGAAGGCCACGCGTGTCTCGCGTGATGCGGGTGAAGCGGTCCGGGTCGAGGGACGGGCGCTTTTTTTTGCCATCAGGATTTGACCGCCTTCACGAAGTCGCTGATGAGCTTTTTGGAAGCGTGGCCCAAGGTCTTGGCGGAATGCTCCG
>CAZHID010000128.1:0-5607 GCA_964532445.1 uncultured Planctomycetia bacterium
GCCGAAGATCGTCACGGCCTGCTCCAGCACCTCTTTATCGGGGAGCTGCCCGTAGATGCCGTCCCGGTAATTGAGCAGGAACATCTCGCACTGGCCTCGCACGATGCCCAGCGGGTTGCAGATCTCATGATTGATACCGGCGGCCAGAGTGCCGATGACGGCCATCTTTTCGCTCTGCGCGGCCTCGGCCTGCGTCTCAGAAAGCTGGCGGAAGAGCCGCGCGTTCGAGATCGCGATGGCTTCCGTGCGCGCCAGCGACATGAGGACGTCGACGTCCTCCTGGTTGTAGACGTCGCCGGATTTCTTATGCCCCAAGCTGATGAAGCCCAGGAGCTCTTTACGGAAGATGATCGGAACGCAGAGTTCGCTTCCAAGACGCTTCATCTCGGCGCGGACCGCCGCCGAATCGGAGGCCCTTTGGGCTTCGGTTTCGTTCTGGAGGCTCGACTGGGTCCGGGCCAGCCGCTGGATCAGCGCGTTGTCCGGCGCGTAGTCTGCGGAGCCGTCCTTGATACCGATGCCGGCGGCCAGCTTGTAGACGGAACTGTTCTCGGGCCGGATCACCACCGCGCAGGATTCCAGCTTGATGATGTTGTTCAGCGCGTCGACCGTGTTGCGCGTGATCCGGTCATAGTCGAAGATCGTGAGCACTTCCGCCGTGAACAGCCGCATGAGGTCGCGGTAATCGTATTCTTTCTGGAACAGGTATTTCTCGGTGACGTTGATCAGCGCGTTCTCGAGAGGCCGCAGGGCCAGCGTGATGATCAGGATGCTCGGGATCATCGCCGTCCAGACCGGCCAACCCAGGAGGGTCTCGAAGTATTTCTGACCGATGACCGTGGACACGGCCACGACCCCGTACACGAACACGAACAAACCCGCGAAGACGGTCGCGCGGCGGATGATGAGCTCAACGTCCATGAACCCGTACTTGTAGATCGCGTAGCCGGTGAACAGCACATAACTGGAAATAAAAAAGACGCCGATCGGCAGGACGCTCAGACCGAAAGCCTGGATGAAAAGCGTCGATCCGCCCAGGTAACCGATGGCGGAACCGATCATGAATATCTTGACCTGCTGACGCTCCTGGCCGAACAGATATTTCATCTTTCGGGCCAGCAGGACCAGCCCCTCACAGACGACCAGCCAGAAGAACACACCGAAGACCCAATACGCGGGACCCGCGACCGGCTGATACCCCGCGCCTTCGATCTGCCAAAGCCCGCGCACGAGATATTCGCTCCACGCAAGCCCGAACAGGGCCAGTCCGCCCGCGTAAACGGCCATCATGGAGCGGCTCTTGAGCGGGTCCTTCTGGATCAGGCTCATGACCAGCTCGAGGAAGAAGACGGGAATGAACGCGGCGAACGCGTGACAAAGACGGTTCCAGACGAGGGTGACTTCGGGCGACAGCAGCCCGGACAGCGTCATCCCGTAACCGAGCGCCCACACGGCCACGCACAGCGACCACTTGAGGTAGGACCGGACGACGGTGTCCCGTTTGCGGCCCGCCAGGATGAAGAACCACAGCACCGCGTTGACCGGGATGATGCTGAAGGCGCCGATCGCGTAAAGGTTCATCGCTATGCTTGGATCTTTTTGAGGCGGGTGAAGATCGAGAAGTCGGAGACCGCGTAGCTGTCCACAGAACGGCGCATCGACTCGGGGATGTTCACGTACTTGCCCTTGAAGTCGTCGAAGGCCAGCTTCTGCATGCCCTCGTAGAGCGTTTCATTGCGGCCGTTCTTCATCAGGAAGAACATGTCGAAGCTGAACTTCTTGGCGTTGCCGGTGCGAAGCTCGATCGTGATGTCGTCGCCGAAAAAGGCGTGTTGGAGGAAATAGGAGTGCTCCTCGACCGTGATCATGTTGAGCTTGAGCTCATAAACATGCTTCATGATCTCGGGCCTGTCGGGACAGGTGTCCACGAAGTACTTCTCGCGCGACATTCCCTGCCACTTCACGTAATTTGAAAAATAGACCACGCCCCCGACGGCGTTGGTCTCGTTGAAGTAGACCTTGTGACGGATGATGAACGCCCGGTCCGTCATCGGATCACGCGGACTTGGGCGCTGTCTGGATGGCCGCGATCACGTCCTTGACGGTACGGATCTGGCCCAATTGTTCGTCCGCGATCTCCACGCCGAACTCTTCCTGAAGGGCCATCCCGAGCTCGGCCATGTCCAGCGAGTCCGCGCCGAGGTCGTCCGCCAAGCCGGCGGTGTCGATCACTTTTTCAACTTCGATCGTGAGCGTCTTCGCGATGATCTGTCTGACTTTTTCGGCTGTCGATTCCATGCTACCCCCTGTCGATCCCCATGTTCCCCCGGCCAACAACTTTAGAGAGATGTCCTCAGACCCGTTGTCACGCTCTGCACCAGACCGCTGTAGGTGCCGTCGATATCGGTCCCGTTCGTGTGGCCGACCGTGTTGTCGACCTCCACCGGAGCGGACAGCGCGACCAGGTAATTCATGTCCAACGTCCATTTGTCATTGAGCTTGTGCTCGAAGCCCAGCGTGAATCCATGACGGTCGCCGTCCGGGATCTCATTGCTGTAATTGGCCTTGTTCGCCGCCATCTGCTGATAGTAGTAACCGCTGTTGAGCTTCCACTGATCGTTGATCATGTAGGTTCCGCCGAGGTGGACGCTGATGACGTCGGCATAATCCTTCGAAAGGTCCGAGAAGCCGTTCAGGACGGCGTTGGACCGCTGGGTCCCGAACAGCGTCTTGATGCTGTCGAAGGCGGACCAGCCGGTCCAACCGAGGTCGAGCTCCATCTCCAGCCGGTCGCTGAAGGTGTGGGACCAGCCGATCGTGAGGTTGCTCGGGAACGTCCAATCGGTGTCGACGCTGGTGATGAGCGAGGATCCGGCGACCCCGAAGACCGTGGGCATGAAACCCGTCAGGTTATGGACGTTCATGCTGCCCTTCAGGTGGATCCGGGCTTCACTGCGGTAGAAAAAACCCAAGTTGTCCCGCTCGGTGACCTTCCACAGGAGACCGGCGTTCCAGCCCTGACCCTGGCCCGCCACGTCATACTCGAAATCCGCGTCCGGAGCTGTGGCGCCGGGAACGGCGGTCGCGAGGATGAAGTTGGAGTTGAACTTACCGACCTGCTTCAAGGTCACGTCGTACAGGCTCCAGCCGCCGCCGATCGAGACCTGAGGGGTGAGCTCATAGGCCATGGAAACGGCGTAATGCGAGGTCTTGAGCTCGTTGTAGTACGCGATGTTCTGGAAGTTGCCGGTGCTGGAGTACTTGGTGATGAGGCCGAACGGCGAGTTGGAGCCGACGCCGACCGCGAACTTGCCGCCCTTGGGCTTATAGGAAGCGTAGCCGAAGGGCACCGGGATGACGGTCCGGCTGGCATCGGAGTCGAGACGGCCTTCCGTCCCCTCGTAGTCGTAATCGGTCCAGAGGAAGTTCGATCCGACATAGACCTGGGTCCCCTCAAGCGCGGTCAAACCGGCAGGGTTGAACGCGATCGTGGACGGGTCTTCGGGGTCGGCGACAACGGCATTGGCCCTGGACAGGCTCCGGGTCGAAAGCGTCGCGTTCTCGTAACCGCTGGAGCCGACGCCCCAGGCGTTTCCCGCCCAAAGGGTCAGGATGCCCAACAAAGCCGCCCATTTGATCGCCATCTGCTTCGCCATACGCTTGCCCCCTGTCGCTTTGGTGACCCCGGTCATCATCAGTTCTTCTTAGTTCTTTTTGGCCGACCGGACTTTGAAATTTGACCGCTCCTGCTCTTCGATCCAGGAATCGATGGTCTTCTTCTTGAAGCGCCACTGCGAACCAACCTTGAAGCCCGGGAGCTTGCCGCCCGCGACGTGCTTGTAGATCGTGATGGGCTTCATCCTGAGGTAGTTGGCCAGCTCAGGAACTGTGAAAACGTCTTCTTCGTGGGCCATTCCAGACTCCTTTTTCTGCCTTCAGCTTGCTTCCCTTGAGTTCCGTATCTTCGGAGGCCTCTTTGTTCAGCTTTGGGCGTCTTGTATTCGCTCTTTATGAGCGAAAGTGTGTTTAGTTTATTTGTCTGATATATAATTGTCAATCCTAAGCGAAAGTAAGCAAAACTATATCTTGTGATACACACCCTCCCCGAGCACAAATTATGGGAGTAAAACAACACTAATTTTAGATAGTCGGCTTTAGAGGGAAATGAGTTGAGGGAAAAAGGCGATCCCGAGGCGGTAGATGTGATAAAGGTTTTGATCCAGAGAAATACGGGCATCGACCGCGTAAGGAAAGGTTTGTAGAACGGGTCCGGCATCCACTTCGGGCGTCACTCGGTGCACGGTCAAAGCGGACGGACCGCCGCCGGAGGCCCAGAGCGTGGAGATCGGAGCGCGTCCGGCCTGTTCGGGCAGCCGGCCGGGATGAAAATTGACGAATCCCGACCGTGGAAGCGCCAATGTCGCCGCGGTGAGCAGGATCCCGAAGTTGGCCATCACCGCCAGATCCGCACGGGGCAGACCGTTCAGCGCCTCCCGTACCTCCTCATCGGTCCGGACCCGGAACGAGCGGGCGCCATGGACACTGGAGACCCGAAGCGCCGCTTCCGAGTCCCCCTCGTCTTCATATAGGAGGGCCGTCAGACGCGCGCCCGGCAATCTCTTGAGAGCCGAAGGATATTCCCAGACATTTCCCAGATAGATCAGGTCCTTCATGGCTTTCAGTATATAGCCCCTGTGGGGACCGGACAACAAAACACCGCCTCCAGGGACGATCCTCTCCATCAAATGAGAACGGCGCCCGGGATAGGCATCCCGAGCGCCGTCAATGCACATTGAACGTGGGGCCGGGAGCCGAAGCCCACCGGTCCGGCCCCGAAGGCCCTTAACCGATCGCGACGGGTCCGGTCTCCCCCGTGCGGATCCGCAGGACTTCCTTGAGCTCCACGACGAAGATCTTGCCGTCACCGACCTGGCCGGTGCGCGCGCCTGAGGCGATCGCGTCCACGGCCGTCTTGACGTACTCTTCGTTCACGGCGCATTCGATCTTCACCTTCCGCAGAAGGCTGCCCGCTTCCTTGTGGGAACGGTAGACCTCGGCAACGCCCTTTTGGCGCCCGCGGCCCATGACCGTCGAGACGGTCAGCAGGTGGATCTCTTTTTCTTCAAGCTTCCGGAGCACGTCATCGAGGCGGTCCGGCTGAATCACGGCGATAATGTATTTCATATCAGCTCCTTTTCCGCCTTAGTCGACCAGCGTGTAGCTGGATTCGCGATGTTGGGTGAGGTCAAGACCGATGCGCTCTTCCTGTTGGGAAACGCGCAGGCCCATGATGAGGTCGATCAGCTTCAGGATCACGAAGGTCATGACGAGCGCGTAGACCGCGACGATCGCCGTCACCTTGATCTGGATCCAGAGCTGGGCGGGGTTGCCGTAGAACAGCCCGTTCGCGCCGGCCGA
Organism: uncultured Planctomycetia bacterium; assembly: GCA_964532445.1. Lineage (GTDB taxonomy): Bacteria > Omnitrophota > Gorgyraeia > 2-02-FULL-51-18 > JAGOUK01 > JAGOUK01. The sequence goes on from CAZHID010000128.1 coordinate 5,419, forward strand.
ATTCACCGTCTTGGTGGCGAAGAGGCCCGTCGCGATCGAACCCCAGATACCGCCGATGCCGTGCACGCCTTTGGAGTCGGCGATCACCGAAATCGAGGGATCGAGCACATAGGTCTTGCCGTCGAGCGCCATGACGGTCTCGCCCTCACGGGCCTGGCGCATGACGAGATTGCCAGCGAGCTTCCTGGC
>CAZHID010000129.1:0-1106 GCA_964532445.1 uncultured Planctomycetia bacterium
TACCTGCACGCCTGTTTCGCCGCGCACGAAAAAGAATCTGAGCGCCTCTTGGGCGAAAAGCTCCTCATCCCGGCCTATGAGGCGATGCTCAAAACCTCGCATTACTTCAATATGCTGGACGCCCGCAGCGCCATCAGCGTGACGGAGCGCCCGACCTACATCGCGCGTGTCCGCAAGCTCGCGCGTCTCTGCTCCGAACTCTGCATGGAACGCCATGCCGAGGAAGCCGCCCAGAACAACCCCGACGCCGCCGTCGCAGCCAAATAACACCACAACCCTTATGACGAACACCGCAGCTCCCGCCAAGCACCGCCTTCTGATCGAGATCGGCACCGAGGAACTCCCGGCCAATTACCTGGCCTACGGGGACCAGAACAACCAGCATCTGTTCCGCGAGAATTTTTCAGCCGCGTTCGACGCGGTGAACACGGCCGGCGCGATGTTCCTGGGCGAAGTGAGGATCTTTCTCACGCCCCGCCGCATCACAGTCGACGCGGCGTTCACGTTCGATCCCAAGCCCGTCCGCGAGGAGGTTTACGGTCCTCCCGCCGACCGCGCGTACACGCCCGACGGCAAGCCCACGCCGATGCTCGAAGGGTTCATAAAGTCCAAAGGCGCCGAGCTCAAAGACATTGTGAAGCTCGACAACAAGGGTAAGCCCTGTGTCGGCTTTATCCGCAACGTCCAGCCCGCCGCGCCTGAAAAGGTCACGGGGGAGTGGGTCGCCGCGTTCGTCAAGAAGCTGACCTTCCCCAAGCTCATGTGGTGGGACGATTCCGGCTTCACCTTCCCCCGGCCTGTCCGCTCACTCCTCGTTCTCCTGGATGACCGGGCGGTGCCTTGCGCGCTCGGCGCGGTCAAGTCCGGCTCCGACACTTGGATCTTCCGCAACGGCGAGCGCAAGGCGTTCCCGGTCAAGAGCGCGGACGGCTACTACTCGGTCCTCAAGCAGCACGGCGTCACGCTCGATCAGTTCGAGCGCCGCGAGGAGATCCGCAAGCAGATCGCGGACCTTACCGCCAAGTCGGGCGGTACGCCTTCTTCTCAGGAAGGCCTCGTCGAAGAGGTGACCTACCTGACCGAATGCCCGGTCGCGATCTCCGGCA
>CAZHID010000129.1:1116-4417 GCA_964532445.1 uncultured Planctomycetia bacterium
CATCGGCTTCGCGGAACTGCCCAAGGACGTGCTCCAGTCGGGACTTTCGAAGAGCCAGCGGCTCTTCAGCGTTTACGACAAACACGGTCGGCACTTACCGAACTACATCGGATTTTTGGACGGGGCGAGCAAGAACCCCAAGCTCGTCGTTCAGACGGTCGGCGCGATCCTCCGGGCCAAGCTTCAGGACGCGCGGTTTTTCTTCGAAGAGGACCTCAAACTCTATCTGGCACAAGGGGATTCCAAGCGCGCGGGGCTCGGTAAGCTCCAGGATGATCTCAAGAACCTCCAGTACCTGAAGGGTGCCGGGTCCATGGCCCAGAAGCAGGAGCGCCTGGCCGCCGCGGCCAAGGGCTTGCTTGAAGCATGGGGTCTCGCGCCCGACGCGGCGCAGGCGACTCATCAGGCGATCCCGCTCCTCAAGGTCGACCTGCTCACGCAGATGGTAGGTGAATTTCCGGAATTGCAGGGGATCGCTGGCGGATTTTATTTGAATGAGGCGGGCAAGTCCCCGAATGGCAAAGTGCAGCACTCGGCGATGACCGCGCGGGCGATCGGTGAGCACTATCTCCCGACTTCACCGGATTCGCCTTTGCCCGACACGGCGGCGGGCGCGGCCCTCTCGATCCTCGACAAGGCCGACATCATCGCCATCTGCTTCGCATTGAACAAGCTCCCGAGCTCGAGCCAGGACCCGTACGCGCTCAAGCGTGCTCTGGCCGGCATCCTGCGCACCGCGACCGCCAAGGGCTTCCGCGTCCAATGGGACGACCTCATGCGCGCGCTCCTCACGGCGCTCAAAGGTCAGAAGCTCGCTGAGGACTTCGACGTCGAAGCCACGCTCCTCAAGCTGCGCGCCTTCTATGCCGAGCGGACCCAGTACTTCTACGAGAACCAGGGGATCAGCCGCGACATCGCCGAGTCGGTCCTTGAGGTCCGCACCGGGGACATCCTCGACGTCGCCCGCCGCATCGAAGCGCTCCGGAAGATGGCCGGCACCGAGGACTTCGTCAAGACGGTCAAGGTCCTCCAGCGGACGACCAACATCGTCAAAGGAGCGAAAGAGAAGATTACCGGCGACCCCGAAGAACGCCTCCTGGTCGAGTCCAGCGAAAAGGAACTTTACGCCGCGTGGAAGGCCAAAAAGTCAGCCGTCGCCGAAGCCGTCTCCTCAGGGGACGCCGAGCGGGCTCTGAGCTTGTACGCACAGGCCTTTTTTGATATTCTGCACCGATTCTTCGAGCAAGTTCTGGTCAATGCCGAAGACCCTGCCGTGCGGACCAACCGCCTGCGGCTGGTGGCCTCGGTCCGCGGCCTGTTCGCGGACCATTTCGCGGACCTTTCGAAGATCCGGACCCAGGCGTCCGAGTGACTTCGGCCGGGTCCGGACAGATTTTTTAAGCAGTACGCTTTTCACATCACAAAGGAGATCCCTCGTTGAAGTCAGCAACCCTTAAGTCCCGCCCCAAAGCCCGCATCGCCACCTCCGGTTCCGTGAACGGTAAGAACGGTTCCTCCAAGGGCACCGCCGGCAAGTATGTCTACATCTTCGGCAAGTCGAAGACCGACGGCAACGGCACGATGAAGGCCCTCCTGGGCGGCAAGGGCGCCAACCTCGCGGAAATGACCCGCATCGGACTTCCGGTCCCTCCCGGCTTCACGATCTCGACAGAAGTTTGCACTTACTATTACGCCAACAAGCGCAGCTACCCGAAGAGCCTCCAGGCCCAGATCGAGGACGGCGTCCGCAACATGGAAAAGATCATGGGCTACAAGTTCGGCGACGCCAAGGCGTTCCCGCTCTTGGTCGCCGTCCGCTCCGGCGCGCGTGACTCGATGCCCGGCATGATGGACACCATCCTGAACCTCGGCCTCAATGACGAGACGGTCGTCGCGCTCGAGAAGGCGACCAAGAACCCGCGTTTCGCGTGGGATTGCTATCGCCGTTTCGTCCAGATGTACGGCGACGTCGTGCTCGGCGTGCAGAAGCAGGCCGGCGAGGACCACGATCCGTTCGAGACCGTGATCCACGAGTACAAGCACAAGAAGTTCCACGGTGATGTCGACGACACCAAGCTCAGCGCCGATGACTTCAAGGCGCTCGTCGCGCAGTTTAAGGCGCTCGTCAAGAAGCGCGTCGGCAAGGATTTCCCGTCCAATCCGTGGGAACAGCTCCAGGGCGCCGTCGGCGCCGTGTTCGGTTCCTGGATGAACGACCGCGCGATGGTCTACCGCCGCAAGTACGGCATTCCCCACGAGTGGGGCACGGCCGTCAACGTCCAGGCCATGGTGTTCGGCAACACCGGCGAAACGTCCGGTTCCGGCGTCGCGTTCACGCGCAACCCGGCGAACGGCGAAAAAGAATTCTACGGCGAGTTCCTGATCAATGCGCAGGGTGAAGACGTTGTCGCTGGCGTCCGTACTCCAGAGCCGGTGGCTCGCCTCAAAGAGGAGATGCCAAAGAGCTACGCGGAACTCATGAAGGTTCGCAGCATCTTGGAAAAGCATTTCAAGGATGTGCAGGACGTGGAGTTCACCATCCAGGAAGGCAAGCTGTTCATGCTCCAGACCCGCAACGGCAAGCGCACCGCCGCCGCCGCGCTCAAGTTCTCGATGGACATGTATAAAGAGAAGCTGATCGACGAAAAAACCGTCGTGATGCGCAACCCGGCCGAACAGCTGGACCAGCTCCTCGCCCCGATCTTCGACCACAACGAAGTGAAGAAGGTGAAGGTAATCGCGACGGGTCTTCCCGCCGGTCCCGGCGCCGCTTCCGGCAAGATCTACCTGAACGCCGACCGCGCCGTCACGGCCGCGGAAAAGGGCGAAAAAGTCCTCCTCGTCCGCGTCGAAACGTCCCCTGAGGACCTCCGCGGCATGATCGCCGCCGAAGGCATCCTGACCTCGCGCGGCGGCGTCAGCTCGCACGCGGCCCTCGTCGCCCGCCAGATGGGCAAGGTCTGCGTCTGCGGCGCGTCCGGCGTCGCGGTGGACTACGACAAGAAGACGGTCACGATCGACGGCAAGACGTACCGCGAAGGGGATTTCCTTTCGATCGACGGGACCTCGGGCACGGTGTATGCCGGCCAGGTCAAGACGGCTCCCTCCGAGATCGTCGCGGGCCTCCTGAGCGGCGACAAGGAAGCACAGAAATCCGAGAAGTTCCGGAACTTCAACCAGCTCATGAAGTGGTGCGAAAAGTTCGCCCGCCTCGAAGTGCGCACCAACGCCGACACCCCGGAGCAGACCCGGAACGCCGTCGCGTTCGGCGCCACCGGCATCGGCCTTTGCCGCACCGAGC
>CAZHID010000129.1:4427-5197 GCA_964532445.1 uncultured Planctomycetia bacterium
TTCTTCGAGGGCAACCGCATCGACGCGATGCGCGAGATGATCCTCGCCGACACGCTCGAAGCCCGCGAAGCCGCTCTCGCGAAGCTCCTCCCGTACCAGCGCGAGGACTTCCACGGCATCTTCAAGGCGCTCGCGGGTTTCCCGGCGACGATCCGCTTCCTGGACCCCCCGCTGCACGAGTTCCTTCCGCACTCCAAGGAGCAGCAGATGGACCTCGCGCGCAAGCTTGGCATTCCCGTTGAGAAGATCATCGCGCGGGTGCATGAACTCCATGAGTTCAACCCGATGCTCGGCTTCCGCGGCTGCCGCCTCGGCATCAAGTACCCGGAGATCACCCGCATGCAGGCCCGCGCCGTCTTCGAGGCCGCCGCGCTGTGCGTCAAAGCCAAAGTCGCCTGCAAGCCGGAAGTCATGATCCCGCTCGTCGGCTTCAAGAAGGAGTTCGACCTTCAGCTCGCCGTCGTCCACGAGACGGCCAAGCAGGTCGAGGCGGAGAAAAAAGTGAAGCTCAGCTACACCGTCGGTACGATGATCGAGGTCCCGCGCGGCGCGCTCACGGCCGACGAGATCGCCGAGTCCGCCGAGTTCTTCAGCTTCGGCACGAACGACCTCACGCAGACGACGCTCGGCATGAGCCGCGACGACTCAGGGTCCTTCCTGACCGCGTACCAGGAGTCCGAGATCGTGAAGAAAAATCCGTTCGCGACCATCGATCAGACCGGTGTCGGACAGCTCATGCAGATCGCCATCGAGAAGGGCCGCAAGACGCG
>CAZHID010000129.1:5207-5565 GCA_964532445.1 uncultured Planctomycetia bacterium
CAAGCTCGGCATCTGCGGTGAGCACGGCGGCGAGCCGGATTCGGTCAAGTTCTGTCACAAGATCGGCCTGACCTACGTGAGTTGCTCGCCGTACCGCGTGCCGATCGCGCGGTTGGCGGCGGCGCAGGCGGCGATCGCGGACCGTTCGTAACCCAGGCCCTTAACCCGAAAGACCTATGGACGCCCTTAAGCTCTACCTCAAGGACATCAAGAACATCCCTCTGCTGTCGGCAGAGGAGGAGATCGACCTGTCCCGCAAGTCCCGCAAGGGTGACGCCAAGGCCCGCCGCAAGCTGATCCGCTCGAACCTGCGCCTCGGGATCAACCTCGCGCAGCGCTATTCCCGGATCGGCGAGCC
>CAZHID010000130.1:0-241 GCA_964532445.1 uncultured Planctomycetia bacterium
AGTCGAGGGAAAAGTACTGGTCCGTGTCGAAAATGCGGATCTTGCGCAGACGCTTCTGGGCCATCCGGCTGGCGGTCAGGTTCGCGACCGTGCCGTTCTCGAAGAGGATCCGGCTGTGCGCGAAGTCCTCACGGTGGCTGAAAAGGTTCATGCCGACCGCTTCGACCGAGCGGACGGGGGACTGGACGAGGTCGAGGACGATGTCGATGTCGTGGATCATGAGGTCGAGCACGACGCCGAC
>CAZHID010000130.1:251-5564 GCA_964532445.1 uncultured Planctomycetia bacterium
AGACTACGGTCCCGGCCGACCGCGCAGAGGGAGCGCCGACGTCGCTGATGCGCGGGTCGTAAGGCCCAATGCGGTCGCATTCGATAAAAACGGGGTTGTGGACCAGGCGCTTCACGGTGCTCACCGCGCCGTTGAAGCGCTCAATGTGGCCTGTTTGCAAGATCGTCTTTTTGGCGGCGGCGAGAGCGATCAGGTCGTCGGCGTCCTGGAGCCTCGCGGTGATGGGTTTTTCGACCAGCAGGTGGACGCCCGCTTCGATGAGGGGACGCGCGACCTCGTGGTGGCTGACGGCCGGCGTGCAGACGCTCGCGGCGTCCAGCATCCCGACGCAGTCCTGCACGCGCGAAAAAGCGCGCGCGCCCAAGGCGCGGGCGAGGGTCTCGGCCTTGGCCTGGAGCGGATCCACGACGGCGACGACATCGACGTCCGGGAGCTGGCGGTAGATTTCGGCGTGGCGGGAGCCGAGCACTCCGCAACCGATCACGCCTACACGAAGTCGGGACATAATCCGTGAATTATAGCATGCCGGCAGGGGCGGTGTTAGAATAGCCCGCTCATGAACGTTTATTTCCGACTTCTCCATTATGTCCGCATGCATTCGCGCATGTTCCTGCTTTCTGTGGGCGCGATGCTGCTCACGTCGCTCTTCAAGACCTCGCCGATCACGATGCTGATCCCGATCATCGACCGGATCATCGCCGACCGGCCCGTCGTCCTGCCGAACACCCAAGGCATCCCCGAATTCGTCCTGAACCTGGTCGAGCAGATCAACTCGATGCCGCGCATGACGATGCTCAACGTGATCATCGTCGCCGCGGTCGTCCTGACGCTGCTCAAATCCATCTGCTTCTACTGGCAGACCTACCTCATGAACGACATGAGCCACCGCGTCATCCGCGACCTGCGGCGCGACCTGTACGCCAAGTTCATGAACAGCCCCTTGAGCTTCTACGCCAAACGCCGTTCGGGCGAGCTCGTCTCGCGCGTGACCTACGACACCGGCATCGTCCGCGACGCGATCTCCGAAGGGCTCATGGACGCGATCTTCCAGCCGATCGAGCTCGTCGTGAACATCATCCTGCTCCTCTCGATCCGTTGGATCTTCGGCATCCCCTGGTCGCTCGTGATCCTCATCACCGTCGTGACGCCGCTCGTCATCTACCCGGTCGTGCGCATCGGCAAGATGCTCAAAAAAGTCAGCCGCAGTTCCCAGCAGGCGATGGGCGACATCAACGCTTCGCTCTACGAGACCGTCACCGGAGTGCGCGTCGTCCAGGCCTTCGGGATGGAGGATTACGAAAAAAAGCGCTTCGCCCGCTTCAACAACGAGTACTACCGTTCGACGATGAGCCTCGTCAGCCGGAACCTCATGATCGCACCGGTCACGGAGCTGGTCGGCATCGTTTGCGGCTGCGCGGTCGCGTGGATCGGCGCCTCGCGCGTGATCAACCACGAAATGTCCGCCGGCGCCTTCCTCGCGTTCGCGACGGCGCTGTTCTCGCTGTTCCGCCCGCTCAAGCGTCTTTCGCGCCTGCACGCCATCAACCAGACGGCGATGGCGGCGGCCGAACGGGTCTTCCAGACGATCGATGAAAAAAACGATATCGTCGAGCCGGCGAACGCGGTGCTTTTGCCCAAACTTTCCGACAGGATCGAGTTCAGGAACGTTTCCTTTGAGTACGAGCCCGGGCGCAAGGTGCTCGACAAGATCGGCTTCAGCGTGAAGAAGGGCGAGATCGTGGCGCTCGTGGGGCCGAGCGGGTCGGGGAAGACGACGCTGCTCAACTTTTTGCCGAGGTTCTACGACCCCACGGAAGGGGAGGTGCTGTTCGACGGCCGGTCCGTGCGGGAGGCGTCGCTCCAGTCGCTCCGGTCGCAGATCGGCATCGTCACGCAGGAGACCATCCTTTTTAACGACACCGTGAGCGCCAACATCGCCTACGGACGCGCGGGGTATGACCAGAGCCTGATCGAGGAGGCCGCGCGCGTCGCCAACGCCCATGACTTCATCCTGAAGCTCCCGAACGGCTACCAGACCACGATCGGCGACCGGGGGTTCAAGCTTTCTGGCGGTGAGAAGCAGCGCCTCGCCATCGCCCGAGCGGTCCTCAAGAACCCGCCCATTTTAGTCCTCGATGAGGCCACCTCGGCCCTGGACACCGAATCCGAGCGCCTGGTCCAGGACGCCATCCACAAGATCATGATCGGCCGCACGGTGCTCGTGATCGCCCATCGTCTGAGCACCGTCAAGGACGCCAACCGCATCCTCGTCCTCCAGGACGGCCGGATCATCCAGGACGGCCGTCACGACGACCTGATCAAGCAGCCGGGGATGTACGCCCGGCTGTACGAGCTACAGTTCAACGCCTGAACCTGTCTCGAGTCACGCCTGGTTTTTTAATAGTTTTGTACGACTAACAAAGCTCGTTTTAGACCACGCCTTTTAAATTCTTTTCCCATCAAATAGACTTGCCGAGCAGGGGCTCCGCGGGTATACTATCCAGACCTCAAAACCTGGGGCGTGAAGTTCCAACCTCACGGTCGTTCATTTCTCAACCATTCATGTTAGCGCCTGGCGCGCAGCAAACCGCATCGGAAAGCCTATGCGAAACGGAGGACGTTTTTTTGTCTACTGAATTAGCGAACAACTTATTGGAAGCCGGAGTGCACTTCGGCCACCAGACACGCAAGTGGAATCCCAAGATGAAGCGCTTCATTTACGGCGTGAAGAACGGGGTTCACATCATCAACCTCGAGAAGACCGTTACCAAGCTCGAGCTGGCGCGTGAGTTCGCTCGTAAGACAGCGTCCCAGGGCGGCAAGATCCTTTTTGTCGGCACCAAGCCCCAGGCCCGCGAGATCATGCGCGAAGAGTCGACCCGTGCCGGTCAGCCCTACGTTGTGAACCGCTGGCTCGGCGGATTCCTCACCAATTTCAACACGCTCCGCAAGAGCGTCGCCCGCTACCAGGAGCTCGTCGGCATGTCGACCGACGGCACCTTCGAAAAGATCACCAAGAAGGAAGCCTCCGGCATCCGCAAGGAGATCGTGAAGTTCGAGAAGAACCTCGCCGGCGTGACCCAGATGGACAAGCTGCCCGCCGCGATCTTCGTCGTGGACGTGAAGCATGAGATCATCGCGGTCAAGGAAGCCATCCGTCTTGATATCCCGGTCATCGGCCTCGCCGACACGGACTCGGATCCCGAGATGGTCAACTACGTGATCCCCGGCAACGATGACGCACTGCGCTCGATCCGCCTGATCACCAAGTCCATTTCTGACGCGATCATCGAAGGTCATGGCGGACGCCAGGGCCAGATCGAGATCAAGGTCACCGCGGCGCGCACCGAGCGCGGACGTCCCGCCGCCGTCGCCGTCGCCAAGGAAGCCTAAGCCGTGGCCAACGAAGCTGAACTGGTCAAGGAGCTCCGCGAAAAGACCGGGGCCGGTATCCTCGACTGCCGCAAGGCGCTCGTGGAAGTTTCCTGGGACGTGGAAAAGGCCGTCGACTGCCTGCGCAAGAAGGGCGCCCAGATCGCCGGTAAGAAGGCCGGACGCGCGACCAACAACGGCCGCGTCGAGAGCTACATCCACATGGGCGGCAAGATCGGCGTCCTCGTCGAGATCAACTGCGAGACCGACTTCGTCGCGCGCACCGAACAGTTCACCGAATTCTGCCGCGACGTCGCGATGCAGATCGCCGCGACCAACCCCGTCTGCGTGACCCGCGAGGAAGTCCCCGCCGCCGCGGTCGAACGCGAGAAGGCGATCTTCCTCGAGACCGTCAAGGGCAAGCCCGCCAACGTCATCGACAAGATCCTCGAAGGCAAGCTCGACAAGTTCTACAAAGAGAACTGCCTGATCGAACAGGCCTTCGTCAAAGACGACAAAAAAACCATCCAGGAGTACCTGACCGAAGTGATCGCCAAGACCGGCGAGAACATGGTCATCAAGCGGTTCAGCCGCTTCGTCCTGGGCGAGTAACCGCACATGCCCAAACCCGCTTACCGCCGAGTCCTCCTCAAGATCAGCGGGGAATATCTCGGCGGCAAGGGCGGGTACGGGATCGATCCCGAAGTCGCCCTTAATCTCGCCAAACAGATCCGTGAGATCCATGAACTCGGCGTCCAGATCGCCGTGGTCATCGGCGGAGGCAACATCCTCCGCGGGATGAACGCCGCGCAGAAGGGCGTCGACCGCGCCACCGCCGACTACATGGGCATGCTCGCGACCGTGATCAACGGTCTGGCCGTCCAGGACGCGCTCGAGCGGGTCGGGGTTTTTTCGCGTGTGCAGACCGCCATCCCGATGGCCGCTGTCGCCGAACCCTATATCCGCCGCCGGGCACTCCGCCACCTCGAGAAAAAGCGCGTCGTGATCCTCGTCTGCGGGACGGGTAACCCTTACTTTACGACCGACACGACCGCGGCCCTGCGCGCGACCGAGATCGGCGCGGACATCATCCTCAAGGCCACCCAGGTGGACGGCATCTACACGGCGGATCCCAAGAAGGACCCGAAGGCGAAGCGTTTCAAGACGATCCGTTATATCGACGTCCTCAAGCGCGGTCTGAAGGTGATGGACTCCACCGCCATCAGCCTGTGCATGGACAACAAGCTTCCGATCCTGGTGTTCGACCTCGCCAAGCCCGGCAATATCAAGCGCGCGGTCCTGGGCGAGAAGATCGGTACGCTCGTCACCGAGTAAATTTAAGCAAGGAGCCCGCCATGTGGCAGAACGCTGTTAAAAATCACGAAGCGAAGATGAAGAAGGCCGTCGAAGCGACCGCCGGAGAATTCATGCGCCTGCGCACCGGCCGCGCCAACCCGACGCTGCTCGACACCGTCCGGGTCGAATACTACGGTTCGCTCACCCCGCTCAAGCAGTTGGCGACGATCTCGGCCCCCGAACCCCGGATGATGGTCATCCAGCCCTTTGACGTTTCTGCCGTGGCCGCGATCGGCCAGGCCATCCAGGCCGCCGACATGGGCCTCACGCCCATCGTCGAAGGCAAGATGATCCGCGTGCCCGTGCCTGCGCTTTCCAAGGAGCGCCGCGAGGACCTCGTGAAGGTGGTCAAGAAGGTGGCCGAGGACGGCCGCGTCTCGATCCGCAACGCCCGCCGCGAGGGGAACGAGGAGATCAAGAAGCTCGAGAAGGACAAGAAGATCACCGAGGACGAGCGCAAGAAGGCCGAGGACATGATCCAGAAGATCACCGACGCCCAGTCCAAGGCGATCGACGAGCTCGCCGCCGCCAAAGAAAAAGAATTGATGACCGTCTAGAGCGCTTCCAGCGCTCGCGGCCGGCCCG
>CAZHID010000131.1:0-5497 GCA_964532445.1 uncultured Planctomycetia bacterium
AACAAGGAGCACGGCATCGGGCAGACGACCTGCCGGACCAGCGGCTCCTTCTACGTGGTCAAACAGCAAAAGATCTTCGCGGTCGCCTTCCTGCACACGGTCAAGTTCGACATTCTTGGACCCGCCTCGGGGCCCGCGCTGGCGTAAGCGCCGGGCGCCCCTGAAGCCGGACCGCATTTTTTTCCATCCCCAGCGCTCATAGCCACTTCCACAGACTGCAGGTCCTCGCTCTACGGGTGACAGACCCCGTTCACTTTGATATACTTAACAGCTTAAATTTTGCCTTATAAAATGCGCGCGAAACGAGCCAAATCCACAGTCACAGTTCTCGGAGACGGCGGTTGGGGGACGACGATCGCCCTGCACCTGGCGCGCAAAGGCTATTCGGTCGTCCTTTGGGGCGCCTTCGGCGAGTACCTGTCCGAGATGCGGGTTTCGCGCGAGAACAAGAAATTTTTGCCGGGTTTCCACATTCCGGAGACCGTGACGTTCGAGGCGGACATCGCCAAGGCGGTCGCCGCGTCGGAGGTCGTGTTCCTCGCGATGCCGTCCAAGTTCTTCCGGCCGGTGCTCAAGCGCATCGACCGGACGGCGGCGGGGAAAAAGCTTTTTGTCATTTTGACGAAGGGGATCGAGCGTAACTCGCTCCGCCTCATGTCGGGCGTGCTCGAAGAGACGCTCGGCCGCGTGCGCAGCGTGGTCGTTTCGGGCCCCTGTATCTCGCGCGAGATCGCGCAGGAGATCCCGACCGCGGTCGTCGCGGCCTCGGCCAGCGCCGCGGACCGCGCCAAGGTCCGGCAGGTCCTGAGCACACCGGCGTTCACGGTGCTCGAAAGTCCCGACGCCGTGGGTGTCCAGCTCGGCGGGTCGGTGAAGAACGTGCTCGCGATCGCCGCGGGCATCCTGGACGGTCTGGGTTACGGATCGAACATCAAGTCGGTGCTTTTGGCGCGCGGGATCAGCGAGATCGTGCGCCTCGGCCGCAAGATGAAGGCGAAGCCGGAAACATTTTTGGGTTTGAGCGGTCTGGGCGATCTGGCCACGACCGCGTTCAGCATCCACAGCCGCAACCACGGCTGCGGGGTCGAGCTGGGCAAGGGCGCTTCGCTCAAGGAAGTCCTGTCCCGGTCCGAGATGGTGGTCGAAGGGGTCGAAACGGCCGACTCCGCTCTCGCCTTGGCCAAGAAGCTCAAGGTCGAGGTCCCGATCGTCAAAGCCGTCGTGGATGTGCTCCACGAACGCCGCGGGCCGGACGCCATCGTCCACGCGGTGATGCACAAAAAATTTATCAACGAATCCGACTAGCGCGGCACGAGCGCGCGGACGGTTCGCGGCGACCCCAATCGCCGGAACGATTTTCTCGGGGTGTGGCTCAGCTTGGTCTAGAGCGCCTGCTTGGGGTGCAGGAGATCGGAGGTTCGAATCCTCTCGCCCCGACCATTTTTCCTGAACTAGGACTATGAAGAAACAGAACAACGTCGTGCGCGTCGGCCTCCTCGGTCTCGGCACCGTGGGCACCGGCGTCGCGCGCATCCTCATCGAGAAGGGCGGCGACATCCGCCGCGAAACGGGGCTCGAGTTCCGTCTGGCCGGGGTGTGTGTGCGCTCCAAGGGGAAAAAGCGCGACATCGCGCTCAAGGGCGTGCCCGTCACGACCGACCCGCGCTCGCTCGTCTCCGACCCCACCATCGACCAGGTCGTCGAGCTCATCGGCGGCCTCGATCCCGCAGGCACGCTCATCGCCGCGGCGCTCGAGTCCGGCAAGGACGTCGTCTCCGCCAACAAAGCATTGTTCGCCGAACGCGGCCTCGCGCTCTACAAGCTCGCGCGCCGCACCGGCCGCCACATCGGCATCGAAGCCGCGGTCTGCGGCGGCATCCCGGTCATCCAGGGCATCGAGCGGGGCCTCGCGTCCAACCGGATGTCCCGGATCCTCGGCATCCTGAACGGCACCTGCAATTACATCCTCACGGAAATGTCCCGCGGTGGAAAATCCTATCCCGAAGCGCTCAAAGAGGCGCAGGCCGCCGGCTTCGCCGAAAGCGACCCCACGCTGGACGTGAACGGCACCGACACCGCGCACAAGCTCGCGATCCTCGCGCGCCTGGCGTTCAAATTTGAGATCCCTTACTCCGCGGTCCACCGCGAGGGCATCGAGCGCATCACCGCGCAGGACATCCGTTACGCGGCCGAACTCGGTTACACCGTCAAGCTGCTCGCGATCGGCAACCGCACCGCCGACGACCGCGTCGAACTGCGCGTCCATCCGGCGCTCCTCGGTTCCAAACACCTGCTCGCCAACGTGAGCGGCGTCAACAACGCCGTGCTCGTGTCCGGCGACGAGACGGGGGAGATCATGTTCTACGGCCGCGGCGCGGGCCGCCGCCCGACCGCCAGCGCCGTCGTGAGCGACATGATCGCGATCGCCCAGGCGCGCCGTCACGGCGTCAACAATCTGGACCCCATCTACGCGCCGGCGCTCATCCAGCCGATCCGGGGCATCCGCTCGCGTTACTACCTGCGCTTCGAGGTGCTCGACCGCCCGGGCGTCTTCGGGACGCTCGCGCAGACCCTCGGCCGTCACGGCATCTCGCTCTCGAGCGTCGTCCAGAAGGAAACGCACAAGAGCCCGGTCAACGTGATCATCCTCACGCACCGGACCGACGAGGCGCGCGTCGACAAGGCGCTCGCCGTGATCGGGCGCAGTTCGCTCGTGAAGGGCCGTCCCGTGCGCATCCGCATCGTTGATTCGGACCCCGCCGCATGAAGCTCGGCAGCCGGACCTATCCCCAGCTGACGCATTGGCCGGGCATCATCGAACATTACCGCCCGTACCTTGATATTTCCGACGACACGCCGGTCGTGACGCTCCATGAGGGCAACACGCCGCTGGTCTATTCGTCGAAGCTTTTCAAGCTCACCGGCGTGCACGTCTGGCTCAAGTTCGAGGGCGCGCACCCGACCGGTTCTTTCAAGGACCGCGGGATGACGATGGCCGTGACCAAGGCCAAGCACTCCGGCGCCAAAGCCGTGCTCTGCGCCTCGACCGGCAACACCTCCGCCTCGGCCGCCGCCTACGCGGCGCGCGCGGGGATGAAGTGCTATGTGATCCTGCCCGCGGGCGCGGTCGCGATGGGCAAGCTCAGTCAGGCGATCAAGGCCGACGCGCGCGTCATCTCGATCGACGGCAACTTCGACGACGCGCTCAATCTCGCGCGCGAAGCGACCAAGCTCCGGCCGATCGCGCTCGTGAACTCGGTGAACCCGGACCGCATCGAAGGCCAGAAGACCGGCGCGTTCGAGATCTGCGACCAGTTGGACGGCATCGCGCCGGACTTTCATATCATGCCGGTCGGAAACGCCGGCAACATCACCGCTTATTGGAAGGGCTATCAGGACTACCAGCGCGCGGGCAAGACGAACTCTCTGCCCAAGATGCTCGGCTTCCAGGCCGCCGGCGCCGCGCCGATCGTGAGCGGCCAGGTCGTCAAAGAACCGAAGACCGTCGCCACGGCGATCAAGATCGGCAACCCTGCCAGCTGGGAATTCGCCAAGCAGGCGCGCGACGAGTCCAACGGGCTCATCGCGGCCGTCACGGACGAGGAGATCCTTCACGCGTACAAGTGGATCGCCTCCGAAGAAGGCATCTTTGCCGAACCGGCAAGCGCGGCGAGCGTCGCGGGCCTCTTCGCGCTGGCGAAAAAAGGCTACTTCGCGCACGCCGTTGCCCAGGGCACCAAGGCGCCAACCTGCGTTTGCGTCCTGACCGGCCACGGCCTCAAGGACCCCGACACGGCCCTTAAAAGCATCGGCGCGCCCAAGACCATTCCCGCGACCCGCGACCACGTCCTCGCCGAAATCGACCGATGAAACACATCGTCCTCGCGCTCGACGGCATCGCCGACGAGCCGATCGAGCCGCTCGACGGCAAGACCCCGCTCGAGATCGCCAAGAAGCCCCATTTGAACGCGCTCGTCGAGAGCGGTTCGTTCGGCCGCCTGCGCCTCGGCGACGGCAAGTCCTCCCGGCCGTCGGAAGAACTGGCCGCGATGACGCTGCTCGGCTATCCGTCCGCGGAACGGGCCGCGCGCGGGCCTCTGTCCGCGTCGGCGATCGAGCTCAAGGCCTCGTCCGACGACTGGCTTCTGGCCTGCCGGCTCGTGACCGTCCACGACGACAAGCTGGTCGACCCCGCCGCCGGCAAGATCGGCGTGCGCGAAAGCGCGGCGCTCTTCGAGGCGCTGAACCGCGCGTTCAAGGACCGGGACATCCGTTTTTATTCGGGCGACCTCAACTGCCACGTCCTGAGCCTTCGCGGGGACGAAACGTTCTCCAAGCTCGGCGACCTCGACCTTGCGGACCCCGACACGGCCAACGGCACCAGCCCGTTCGGCGCGTGGTCCAAGTCCGGCGTGGGCACGCGCCTCAAGGCGATCCTCACGGAAGCCGCCGAGGTCCTCGAAGCGCACGAGATCAACAAGGTCCGCGTGGACCTCAACGAGAACCCCGCCAACGCGCTCTGGGTCTGGGGGCCGGGCCATCCGCTTAAAGTGGCCGGCTTCGGCGGCATCGGCAAGGCCGCGGTGATCTCCTCGTCGGACGCCTGGAAGGGCGCCGCGCGCGCGGCGGGCCTCGACTGGACCGCGGCGTTCGCGGTCGGCGCCAAGCCTGAGCCCTCTGACCTGGCGGAGCTCGCCGGGCGCTTCTGGGGCTGGGTCAAGACGCACGACTGGGTCTACCTGCACCTGAGCGAAATGGACCGCTGCTCGCTCGCGGGCGATTACAAGCGGAAGATCCGCTGGATCGAGGCCGTGGACCAGCACCTGATCGCGCCTTTGCGCGAGCGGCTCAGCGCGGATGACCGGGTCGTGATCGTTTCGGGCCACGCGGCCTCCTCGGAGCGCCGCGAGCGCACGTCGACGGAAGCGCCTTGCGTGATCTGGGGCGCCGGCGCGGCGGCGTCAGGACAGAAGGAATTTTCGGAAGAGGCGTCGGCCAAGGGCGGCCGGACGATCTCGGGCAGCGATTTTTTCAAAAAAATAAACTAATTTGAGGCACGCGAACGTGGCAAAAAAAACATCCAAACTCATCGTCCAGAAATACGGCGGCTCCAGCGTCGCCAACCCGGAGCGCATCCAGCGCGTCGCCAGGCGCATTGCCAAGACCCGCGCGGCGGGCAACCGCGTCGCGGTGATCGTGAGCGCGCTCGGCGTCAGAGCGGTTTCGCTCAACGGCTACCAGGTCGGCATCAAGACGGATTCTTCGCACACCCGCGCGCGCATCCTGGGTATCCGTAGGCATCGTGTTCTACGCGAGCTCGCCGCCGGCAAGGTCGTCGTGATCGCGGGCTTCCAGGGCATCGACTCCAACATGGAGATCACGACGCTCGGCCGCGGCGGTTCGGACCTCACGGCCGTCGCCGTCGCGAACGCGCTCAATGCCGACGCCTGCGAGATCTACACCGACGTGAACGGCATTTACACGACCGATCCGCGCA
>CAZHID010000132.1:0-657 GCA_964532445.1 uncultured Planctomycetia bacterium
CCTCGATCATCCGCAATGTGGGCGTGGACCCGTCCCTGGTCGAACTGGAGATGACCGAGGGGACCCTGATGGACGACATCGAGCAGACGACCGCGGCGCTCATCAAACTCAAGAGCGAGGGCTTGAGGATCGCGATCGATGACTTCGGCACCGGCTACTCTTCACTCAGCACCCTCAAACGTTTTCCGCTCAGTACGCTCAAGATCGACCGATCGTTCGTCTGCGACATCCCCGGTGATACCGAGAACGCCGCGATCGCTGAAGCGATCATCTCGATGGGGCACAGTCTGAACCTCGAGGTCGTCGCCGAAGGCGTCGAGAACGAGCACCAGTTCGAATTCCTCAAAAACCACTCGTGCGACCGCATGCAGGGATTTCTTTTCTCACGCGCCATTCCCGCCACCGCCTTCACGGAACTGCTCAAAGCCAAGTAAAAACAACTCTCGTCTTTTCTCAGTTTTCTTAAAACAAGACAAAAGTGGACATCCGAGCTGAAAGTGAGTCGAGAATCGTTGAAGAGAAGTTTGTGTGCGAATTCGGACGCGAGTACCCGTATTACCGGCTAGTTGATGAACCGGTTCGGATATTTTATTTTTTTGTGGAAGTCGCAGAGCGGGAAGTGAGGTAGGGAGAAACTGTCCTTGCGAGGACTTGCTG
>CAZHID010000132.1:732-5448 GCA_964532445.1 uncultured Planctomycetia bacterium
CCATGGATAAAATGCTTGCGAGCTTCTGCGCGGAAGTTTGGTCTCGCGTCGACGAAGTCCGCACCAATTCGGCGCGCGCTGGCGCCGACTGCTGCGGCAATTGCATCACTGGCTGGGAGCACGTCGGACACTGGCCACAAGTGCCGACCCTGCATGGCACGGTCGATGTTTACCCATTTGGACGAACGTAGCGGATACGTCGTTAGGGGCGAAGGTACGTACACCACCACTAAATGCGCCTTTGGAAAATAGTCGTGTAAGTAATTCAACGAATGGTCGAAGATGTAAAGTGCATTTGTTAACTCGTCCAGCTTGAGCCCGAGGCCAGGTGATTGCATGAGATTTGGGAGTCGTCTGCGGCGCCCGGCCACAGCGATCTCGTTGAACATATATTTGTAACGGTCGCGCGGATACCAGGCGGTTTCGGGCCGGAACAGAGAGCGGGCCATTTGGAGAACGAAGTCCGGCAGAATCCATTGGGTGAAAGCGGTGGCTTTTGGTTGGATTTCTAACATATCGCTGATAAATTTTTTAAAATACGAGGGGTCGTTCAGTCGAGAACGATCGTAAATTCCGTCGTAGTGTCGTTGTAGTAGATAAATATTGTCGTGTAAGTCGTTTTCGCAAAAATAAACCACGATGGTTTCGGGCGCTTCAATTTTGTAGCTCCAGGTAGAATTCAGGAAACGGTACACGGAGATCGGCATCACCGCAATACCTTCCAAGCTACCGGCGCCTGGCGTGCCCCAGCTGACGATGTCACGCCCTGTCATTCTGTGTAGAAGATGTTGAGAGGCGTATGGGCCGTTCTTCAGTGGATTTGTTTTGATTAGCCAGTCGCCGGCGCCGACTGCGTAAGAATCACCGACGATGGCGACATAATTCTTGGGGAACGTACCCCGTTTGCAACTCTGTGTTAGGAAACGGGTGGGATGGTGCAAGTAGCGTTGATATTTGAGCGGTAAGCGGTGAAGATTTGGTCTGAGAACCAATCCCTCGAACACCAACATCAGGGATACCAGTGTCAGAAGCGAAACCAGAAAATTAATGACGAGAGGCTTGAGTTTCATGGCATTTAGGAATGCTCAGTCTATCATATTTCGTTCAACGTTCTGGTAGTCGTTCTCGCCTTTCTGTTTCAGCTCATGCTTGTCGTGGCGATGGGACTTTGTTCGTGTGTCTATTTCAAGGGTGAGCAGCGGTTCTTATGGCATACGTTGGTCCAGATTAAGAATTATTTGTTTAGAATTTGAAGCTATTTCCTGGTTGTCGATTTGACGTCCATCTGGAGGTCCGGTGGCTGGAAGTGGAAGTTTCTGGGGCGTAGCGAGTCTGATCTGGAGTATTGATCAGGCTACGGTCAACAACCGTTTTAAGTTGATCCTCTGGTTCTGCGATGAGCTCCTGAGGCAGTTTAACCAGTGTATTTCGCGCGACAGCATTTGCAGATTGCGGGGCTCGTGGTGACGGGTCGGGGATTCGGACCCGGCTTTTCATCGCTCAGCACGCTCAAGATCGACCGATCGTTCGTCTGCGACATTCCCGGCGACACCGAGAACGCCGCGATCGCCGAAGCGATCATCTCGATGGGTCACAGTCTGAATCTCGAGGTCGTCGCCGAAGGCGTTGAGAACGAGCACCAGTTCGAATTCCTCAAAAACCACTCGTGCGACCGCATGCAGGGATTTCTTTTCTCACGCGCCATTCCCGCCACCGCCTTCACGGAACTGCTCAAAGCCAAGTAAAAAGTCCTCGTTCCGCTCCGTCGCTCCCGCGTCAGTCCACACCTCATAGTTATTTTGTAAAACAAAACAAAATTTGAATTGGCCTCCGATTTTTTGAATAAATCGGACCGTGCCGACCGTCTATATAGGTAGAAGCAACCATAACCCATATAGGAGGTCGATCATGGGCAATGTCAAAGAGTGCGAAATTGTCTCCATCCGCAAAATGGACGGCGCCGGGAATCTCAAGGCTTTCGTGGACATACGGGTCGGAGGAGCCCTGGTGATCACGCAATGCGCCGTCATGGACGGCAAGCGCGGTCTGTTCGCGTCGTTGCCGCGTCAGCTGTCCCGCGACGGACGCTGGCGGGACGTGGTGATCGCCGCGGACGACGAGCTCCGCACGCATTACCAGACGGAGATCCTCAAGGCCTACGAAGAGGAAGCCGCCGAAGTCGCCAATCTGAACTGATCCATCGATAACGGCGCGCTCGCGAACGGGTCCGGCCGGGTCCGCGGTCCGGGTCTTGGTCCGGGTTCTGGTCCGGATCCGTTCGCTTGCGGCGCGCTTTAGAAGAGAGGGCTTATGAAGGAAGCGCTGGGGTCCAGGGCGAACCTGGGGTATTTGGGGGAATTGCTCGCCGCCGAACGGCTGCGGGCGGAAGGGTATGTGATCCTGGAGCGGAATAACCGATGCCCGGTCGGCGAGATCGATATCATCGCGCGGGAGGACGGCGTTCTCGTGTTCATCGAGGTGCGGACCCGGTCCAGCGACGCGTACGGCGGTCCGCTGGAGACCGTTGATTTTTTTAAGCAGAGAAAGCTCAGGGAGGTGGCGCGCCGCTATTTGAGGGAGCGGCGGCCGCGTTACCGTTCCGTTCGGTTCGATGTGGTCGGCATCCTACTCGCCGAAGGGGCGGAGGCCAAGGTCGAGATCGTGCCGCACGCGTTCTACGAAGGACAGTTCCGTTGATCGCGCGGGTGGAGGCGGCGGGCGTTTACGGGATCGACTCGCTCGCGGTGGAGGCGGAGGTGGACGTCGCGCAGGGTCTGCCCTCGTTCCAGATCGTCGGTCTGCCCGACACGGCCTGCCGCGAAAGTCAGGTCCGGGTGCTTTCGGCGATCCGGAATTCGGGCTTTTTATTTCCGTCAAAGAAGATCACGATCAACCTGGCTCCGGCGGACATCAAGAAGGAGGGAGCGGGTTTTGATCTGGCGATCGCGATCGGGATCCTGGCCGCGTCGGGGCAGATGGACGCGTCGCGGTTATCGGGCTGCGTGTTCTGCGGTGAGCTGGCGCTCGACGGGCGGGTGAGGGGCGTGCCCGGGGCTCTGTCGCGGGTGGCGGGTTATGCGGACGGGCAGCGGCATTTTATTTTTTCCAAAGAGAACGAGAAAGAGGTCGCCTGTGTCTTGACCGCGAGCCTGTGTCCGGTGAGGACGCTGCTTGAAGCGGTGGAGGCGGTCTTAGACCCACGGCCGCAGAAATTCCCCGCGTTGACAGCCGAGGCGGGCGGCTTGCGGAAAAAAGGAAAACCGGACCTGTCTGAGGTGCGCGGTCAGCGCCTCGCGAAGCGCGCCCTGGAAGTTGCGTGCGCCGGCGGTCATAACCTGGCGATGATCGGACCACCCGGTTCAGGTAAGACAATGCTCGCTAAACGCATCCCCGGCATTTTGCCCGATCTCGGGTTCGCGGAAGCGGTCGAGACGACCAAGATCCACAGCGTCGCCGGGACCCTGAAGAAGCGCGAGGGCCTGATCCTGTCACCCCCGTTCCGCGCGCCGCATCACACCATCACCGAGACCGCGCTCGTCGGAGGCGGCGGGTATCCCAAGCCCGGCGAGATAAGTCTGGCGCATCACGGCGTCCTTTTCCTCGATGAACTGCCAGAGTTCAAGCGTAACGCCCTGGAAGTGCTGCGCCAGCCGCTCGAGGAGGGAAAGATGGTGATCTCCCGAGCAGCGACCAGCATCTCATTCCCAGCCAAGTTCATGCTGGTGGCGGCGATGAATCCCTGTCCATGCGGGTATTTTACGGACGAGCAGCAGGTCTGTTATTGCACGCCGATCCAGATCAAAAATTATCTGGGCAAGATCTCGGGACCGCTTCTGGATCGGATCGACATTCACTTGGAAGTGCGGAGGTTGGGGTTGGGGGATTTCGGGATATCGGCTCCGGCGGGGGAGCCGTCCGTCCGTATTCGGGAGCGGGTCGAAGCCGCACGCCGGATCCAGGCCGTGCGGTATCGGGAGACGTCCTACACGCTGAACGCGCAGTTGGAGGGAAAGGACGTGGAGAGTTTCTGCGAGCCGGACGCGGACGCGGCGATGTTCTTGCGAAGGGCGATGGAGGACCTGGGGTTCAGCGGCCGGGCCTATCACAAGGTGCTCAAGGTCGCCCGGACGATCGCCGATCTCGAAGGGTGCGCGGGGGTCGGTTCGGGGCATATGAGGGAGGCGGTCCAGTACCGTTCGCTTGACAGAAAGGGCTGGTGCTGATATAAAAACACCAAAATAGTTTGATAAAACATCAAATTAGGGGGTCGTCATGAGGAATTGGGGGTTGGCCGGGTTGGCGTTCTTGGGAGTGATCGGGTCCGCATCGTCGGTAGAGGCCGAATGGCAGCAGGCCTTCAGGACCGCGTCGGACACCAAAGTCCACGCGTATCAGTCAGATGAGGCGGCGGCGGGACGGGTCGTGATCGGGATCGAGGGAGGCATCCTTGAGTCCAAGGATGAGGGGCGTACTTGGAAGCGGGTGCTG
This sequence comes from uncultured Planctomycetia bacterium, assembly GCA_964532445.1. GTDB lineage: Bacteria > Omnitrophota > Gorgyraeia > 2-02-FULL-51-18 > JAGOUK01 > JAGOUK01. The sequence continues at coordinate 5,221 of CAZHID010000132.1, forward strand.
ACCGTTCCCGCCGGGCTGCCGGTGAGCGTGTTGCGGCGTGACGCGTCGGACGCGGTCTGGTGGGCGGCGACGTCAAAGTCGATCTATCGCAGCGCTGACCGCGGCCGCCGCTGGGAACCGGTCACGCATTTTGCGGACCCTGAGAACCCCATCCGGTGTTTCATGTCCGCGGGGTCCGTGCTGTATGCGGGGAAGCTCGCGGGATTGGAGGTCAGTCGTGATGGGGGC
>CAZHID010000133.1:0-926 GCA_964532445.1 uncultured Planctomycetia bacterium
CTCCTTGTGCCGGTCCTGGCCGCGGTGAGCACCGCCATTTGGCAGTTGGGGCCGTGGCTGGAATCCTGGGCCTTTTTGGCCAAGGATCCCATCACTGGCGCCGCGATCGCCGATTTTCGCCTGTGGTGGCCCCAGGTCACCGGCGCGCCGTTCGAGCAGCGCAACTCCCTGGTCGTGGGATTTGTGATGGGCTTTGCCGTGATCCCGATCATCTTCACGATCACTGAGGACGCGCTGTCCAACGTGGCCCCGGCGCTGCGCTCGGCGTCGCTCGCCCTCGGTGCGAGCCGCTGGCAGACAGCCTGGCGCGTGATGCTCCCGACGGCGTCGGCGGGCATCCTGTCGGCGATCATGGTCGGCTTCGGCCGCGCTGTCGGCGAGACGATGATCGTCGTGATGGCGACCGGCAACACGCCGATCATGGATTTCAACATCTTCTCAGGGATGCGCACGCTGTCCGCGAACATCGCCGTCGAACTGCCTGAAGCGCCGCATCACGGCACGCTGTACCGCGCCCTTTTCCTCGGCGCGATGATGCTTTTTATGATGACGTTCTTCGTGAACACACTGGCCGAGCTCCTCCGTGAGCGGCTGCGTCAGCGCTACAAGACGGTTTAGCCGATGCCGATCCTCGAAAAAAAACCCGCTGAGCCTCATCCGGCCTTCCGCCCCGCCGGTCCGCGCGCGGCGGCCAAGAAGCGCTCCACCTATGGCGAGCCGATGGTGTGGCTCACATCGGTCGGTCTCTCGATCGGACTTCTCATGGTCGCGGCCCTTCTCGCGGTCGTGCTCGTGAACGGATTGACCGTCTTCTGGCCCAAGCCGGTCGCGGCGGTGACATTGTCGCCGGACGCCAAGGATTCCGTCGGCGGCGCCAAGACCTTCGCCGGCATCAAGGCCAGCACGATCCATCTTCGCGTCAACTC
>CAZHID010000133.1:936-3122 GCA_964532445.1 uncultured Planctomycetia bacterium
CCGGCATCGTCACCAAGCATCAAAAAAAGATCACGCACACGGCCGCCGTTCCCGGTCAAAAAGCCTCCGCCGCTCCTTACGAGTGGCAGTTCTACATCGGCAACAAGGACTTGTACGGGCTCGGTTACAAGTACGTCGATAACGCTGATATCGCGGCGATGAGCCGGCCCAAGGACCTCATTCTCATTGAGAGGCTGGAATACGGCAACGCGATCGGGCGGGCGCTCTCGCTGGTCGAGGACGACGGTTCTGTGGTCGCCGCGGACCATCCGTCGTTCGCGGGCCGGTTCTCGGCCAAGGTCCGCACGGCCAACCAGCGCCGTGAAGAGATCAAGGTCATCGAAAAATCCAAGATCGGCCGCGTGAACGCGCGGATGCGTGAACTGACCCTCCAGAACCAGCAGTTGGAAAAGCAGGTGCTCGCCCTTCCCAAGGGCCGGCAGGACGATCCCGAGCTGAGGCATGAGCGGGAAGCGATCGAACATGAGGAACGCATTCTCCAGGAAGAGTATGACCAGCTGGCGGGCCAGGCGCGCTCTCTCCGCGAGGTCCAAAACGCTTCCACGCTCAAGTACCGTCTCCTCTCGGGCCAGGAGAAAGACCTCCCGATGGGCCAAGTGGTCGGTTTTTATTATCCCAACCAGCTGAGCCTGGTCCAGAAGATCGGGCATTTTTTCCATTCATTCTGGAGGTTCCTGGCCGAAGAACCGAGGGAGGCGAACACCGAAGGCGGGATCTTTCCGGCGATCTTCGGGACGTTCGTGATGACGCTCATGATGAGCCTGGCGGTGACCCCGTTCGGCGTGATCGCGGCGATCTACCTCAGAGAGTATGCCAAGCAGGGGCTCTGGGTCCGCATGGTCCGCATCGCGGTGAACAATCTCGCCGGCGTGCCGTCGATCGTGTTCGGCGTGTTCGGTCTGGGATTTTTCGTTTATTTCGTCGGCGGGACGATGGACAAGATATTTTTCAGCTCGTCGCTGCCGACACCGACGTTCGGCACCGGCGGCATCCTGTGGGCGGCGCTCACGCTCGCGCTCATGACCGTCCCGGTGGTGATCGTCGCGACCGAGGAATAAATTCCATTGATTATCAATGACCGTTTTGATGTGGCGCTGGCCTGCGGCGCCGCTAAGTGGCAGACCATCCGCCGCGTGGTTCTGCCTGCGGCCGCGCCCGGGATCATGACCGGGTTCATTCTGGCCATGGCGCGGGGCGCAGGCGAGGTCGCGCCGCTCATGATGGTGGGCGTTGTCAAGCTCGCCCCGACCCTGCCGATCGACGCCATTTTTCCCTTCGTCCACTTCGAGCGGAAGTTCATGCACCTGGGTTTCCATATCTATGACCTCGGGTTCCAGTCGCCCGATTCGGAAGCCGCCAAGCCGATGGTGTTCGCGACGACGCTCGTGCTCATTCTGCTCATCCTGGCCCTGAACCTGACCGCCGTCCGGATACGACAGAACTTGAGGAAAAAATATGCCCTCTCAGCTGTATAATGTCGAGGAAAGCACCATGACGGACACTCAAACGGGACCCCCCACGCACGCGGACGCGCCGAGGACCAAAGGGCAGGCGCAAGACACCTTTTCGAAGGCGGACACGTCGCCCGACGTGTGTCTCATCCAGGTCAGGAACTACAACTTCTTCTACGGCCGCCAACAGGCTCTTTATGACATCGCGCTTGATATCCCTGAGCGAAAGGTCACAGCCTTCATCGGGCCTTCCGGCTGCGGCAAGTCGACGATCCTGCGCAGCTTCAACCGGATGAACGACCTGATCGAAGGGGTGAGCCACACCGGCGACATCACGATCGCCGGTCAGAGCATCTATGACCCTCAGCTTGAGGTGATCGGCCTGCGCCGCCGTGTCGGCATGGTGTTCCAGAAGTCGAACCCTTTCCCCAAGTCCATCTACGAGAACATCGCCTACGGCCTGCGCGTCGCCGGCGAGAACCGCAAGTCGGTCCTGGACGATGTCGTCGAGCGCAGCCTCAAGTCCTCCGCGCTCTGGGACGAGGTGAAGGACCGCCTGCACGAAAGCGCGCTCGCGCTGTCGGGCGGCCAGATGCAGCGCCTCTGCATTGCGCGAGCCATCGCCAATGAGCCGGACGTGCTCCTCATGGATGAGCCCTGCTCGGCGCTGGACCCGATCGCGACGGCCAAGATCGAGGAGCTCATCTACCAGCT
>CAZHID010000133.1:3132-5406 GCA_964532445.1 uncultured Planctomycetia bacterium
GCAGCAGGCCGCGCGCGTCTCGGACAAAACAGCCTTTTTCTATCTGGGCAAGCTGATCGAGTTCAACAACACGAAGACCATGTTCATCAGCCCCGGCAAAAAACAGACCGAAGACTACATCACCGGACGTTTCGGATAAGCGGCAGTCCGCACAGGAAGGGCATAAAGCATGACACGGCATTTTCATGACGAGATCCAGGGGCTCAAGCAGAGCCTTCTTCGCATGGCGATCATGGTCGAAGAGGGGATCCGCAAGGCCACCGAGGCGCTGGTGGAGCGGGATATGGAGAAGGCCCAGGAAGTGATCCGCCGCGAACAGGATGTGAACCACGCCGAGATCCAGGTCGATGAGATCGGCCACAGCCTTCTGGCGCTGGACCAGCCGGTCGCCGTGGACCTGAGAAGGCTCATCATGATCCTCAAGATCAACACGGACCTCGAGCGCATGGGCGACCACGCCGTGAACATCGCCCAGCGCGCCATGCGGGCCGTCAAAGAACCCAATTACCCGATCGATCCTCTCATCTCAAAGATGGCCAACGCCTCGAGCATGATGCTCAAGAACGCGCTCGACGCGTTCATCCACGAGGACGTGCAGATGGCCAACGCGGTCCTGGCGTCCGATGACGAGGTGGACCAGTACGGCGATGAGATCTATGAAAAGTACCGCGCGCTCATGGAAAGTGAAGCCAGCGCCGTTCCGTTCGGCGTGGACATGATCATGGTGGGATACAACCTGGAGCGCGTCGCCGACCTCGCCTCGAACATCGCCGAAGATACGATCTACATCAAGCAGGGCCGCGAAGTGCGGCACCATCATCACCAGCCCGAGAACGGCCCGGCCAACTAAAAAACAGCCGTGCCGTCCGTCCTGCGCGTCTGCTCAGAGAAGCGCGCCGCCCTGTTTTTTCTAGAATAGTTTTTTGAGCTTCTCGGAGAGTTCCGAGAGCTTGGCGCCCGTTTTGGATTCGAGCGTCTGGAGGGCCTGCGAGCCGAGGTCGTCCTTGACGATGCTCCAGAGCGTCGTTTCGAACCCGCTCATGGAAGGTTTGTCGGGATCCCCGGTGATGTTGAAATCAAGTTCCAGTTCCTTGCGCCGGTTCAGCGCTTCCACGACCAGGGCCGCGGGGACGGGACCGAGCTTGGCTCCTCCCGTCGAGGTCATGCGGTAATCTTCCAATTTGAGTTTGTTCCGTGAATCCACGTTTTCGGCGGTGAGTTCCGACCGGCAATCGAGCGTCAGGTACCCCGCCTCGAACACGACCGGGCTCGACGCTTCGTAAAGCGGCCTGAGCGGCGCCAGGTCCAGACCCTTGGTCAGGACCTTCGAGCGGATCCGGCCCGCGTTGCGGGTGAGCTCCAGGTCGAAGCTGCCCTCCCGCGAGGTCTTGAGCTTGCCCGCCGCCGCGATCCCCTCAAAGTCAAAGTTCCCCGAACGTCTCATGACGAAGCGGTCCAGGCTGAACCGCACATCCTCGAGAGGGGGAAGTGAACCGCTCTTGTCGGTCTGGATGAGGCGGCCGCCGTCGACGCGCTGCGTTCCGATCTTGAACATCGGGTCCTGCGGCGAATAAAAGGAAACCACCCGGCCCCGCGGCTCCTCCCGGACCTCGCGCTTTTTGGTTTCTTTGGCGTCACCCGCGGCGGGTTTGCGGACCCATTGCTTGGCTTTGCCGTACGCGTCGCTGAACCAGTCGTCCTTTTGACCCGTTTGACGCTTGAACCAATCCTTGACCCCGCCCGTCCACCCTTCGCCGTCCTCCGCTTTATCCTTCTTCAAGAGCTTCTCGACGTTGAAGTCACCCTGCGCGTCCTTCACGAGCACCAGCTCCACCTGCTTGAACGTCAGCGCCCCCAGCGAAACACGTCCCGACAGGAGTTCCAGCGGATCCAGCGAGGCCTTGAACGAATCCGCGAGGAACATCCGCCGCGTCGGTTCGTCCGGGTCCGCCGCTTCGATGGTCTTCGCGGTGAGCGTCAGGATGACGGGATGGAGGCGGAGGTCCTGAATGATCACCTTGGCGCGCGTGTAGCGGTTCACGGCCATGACGGCGTGATCGGTGAGGAGCGGCGAGAGCCCGTAAGCCACCGCCAGGTCGCACACCGCGAGGACCACGGCCAGAAGGGCGATGCCCTTGAGGTTCAGCAGTTTGAAGCGCGCCGTCGGGGCGGAGACGTTCGCCATCATTTGCTCCAGCGGTCCGCGAACCATTTGACGAGCGCGAAGCCGCGAAGCGCCTTGAGGACGTTCCAGCGGCCGACCTTTTCGGCGAA
>CAZHID010000134.1:0-5316 GCA_964532445.1 uncultured Planctomycetia bacterium
CGCCAATTAAAGCGGTACGTGAGCTGGGTTCAGAACGTCGTGAGACAGTTCGGTCTCTATCTGGTGTGGGTGTAGGAAATTTGAGGATATAAGTCCCTAGTACGAGAGGACCGGGACTTACAGACCGCTGGTGTATCAGCTATCCTGCCAAGGGTAAAAGCTGAGTAGCTATGTCTGGAAAGGATAAGCACTGAAAGCATATAAGTGCGAAGCCCCATCCAAAACTAGATTTCCCTGGATCCTAGTGATCCCTAAAGACCCCTCGAAGATTACGAGGTTGATAGGCCGGGAGTGTAAGGTCCGCAAGGATTTCAGCTGACCGGTACTAATTGGGCGGGCGGCTTGACTTAACTCTTTTTCCCTACAGTAGGGATTTTGCGGCGAAAGCCGACTACAGGTGAGAGGCAACTCTCACCTGTAGCTTACCAAGTTTATCGACCTTGCCGGGCGGTAATAGCAGGGGGGACACACCCGTTCCCATTCCGAATACGGAAGTTAAGCCCTCTAGCGTCAATGGTACTGTCACTTTACGGTGGCGGGAGAGTAGAACGCCGCTCGGCTTTAATTTAAAACCCGATCCAATAAAATGGATCGGGTTTTTTATTTGCGTCCGGATCTAGCGCTGCAGCTCTCGCCAACTGATCATCCATCCATCCATCCATTAAGTTTCATTCGAAGTTTTCATGCCCAGGCCAGACGTTTTAAATTAAGCAATAATTGCTTGCTTTAATTCCAATAGTGGATACAATAGATCTTAAATATCCACGAGAATTATTGGCTCTCCGCAATCGAAACGGGGTTTATGTCTAATTCTTTTTACGCTTCGCGCCGCGGCAATATGCGTTTTAACGTGAATGTGGAACAGGGCGAGAAATCCTGCCGCCGCGTGGATTACCGGGACCGCTCCGGGCGTCTTGTTTTTCGTGTGTGGAGCTATGAGAGCGACGGTCAGGCCGACCAACTGATGTACAGCGCTCAGAACGATATTCACACCACCCCTCTCAAAGCCCCCGATTCATTTCTGAATTTCAACCCTCTTTCCGAAAGCTGAGCACTTTTCACCAAACGCTTCTTCTCGCCGCCTGCTACTGGCCTGCGATCGCTCGTTTTCTTGTTCGTGATTGTCCGTCCGGCCCGCTTCGGTTATAATCAAACACAAAATTAAAACGTTCAACTTTTTAGGAGCGCTTTGCCATGTCAGGACATTCAAAATGGGCATCGATCAAGCATAAAAAAGGCGCCTTGGACGCCAAGCGCGGCAAGATCTTTTCGAAGATCGCCAAGGAGATCGAGGTCGCCGCCAAGACCGGCGGGGATCCGGGTATGAACCCGAGGCTCCGGCTCATCCTTCAAAAAGCCCGCGATAACAACATGCCCAACGACAACATCGACCGCGCCATCAAGAAGGGTACGGGCGAGCTGGGCGGGGTCGTTTACGAAGAGATGGTCTATGAGGGGTATGGACCGGGCGGCGTCGCGATGCTCATCCAGACCCTTTCGGACAACAAGAACCGTACGGGCGGGGAAGTGCGCAGCACGCTCGATAAGAAGGGCGGCAACCTTGGCAGCCCGGGCGCGGTCGGCTATCTTTTTTCCAAGCGCGGGTATATCACCGTGGACGCGTCAACGGTCGCGGAAGACAAGCTGATGGATATCGCCCTGGAAGCCGGAGCGCTGGACTTCGCTGCTGAGGACGGGCTTTTTGCCATCACGACCGAGCCTCAGGATTATGAGAAGGTCCTCAATGCCGTACGCGCCGCTGGGATCACCACCTCGAGCGCCGAGATCACGATGCTTCCGTCCACTTCGGTGAAACACACCGGCGCGGACGCGAAAAAGATCCTGGATCTGGTCGAGGCCCTCGAGGACCTGGAGGACGTGCAGAACGTTTACGCCAACTTTGATATTTCGGAAGAGGACCTGAACGCTTGATCATCCTCGGCGTCGATCCGGGTTTGCGGACGACCGGCTACGGGGTGATCGAGGAGATCTCCGGCAGATTGAAGCTGATCGAAGCGGGTGTGATCGTGACCGAAGCCCGTTCGAACATTTCGGAGCGGCTCAAACTCATCCATGACGCGGTCGTGGAGCTTCTCAAGGAACGCAAGCCCGAGGTGATCGCCTTGGAGAAGCTTTATTCCGATTACCGGCATCCGACCACCGCGATCCTCATGGGTCACGCCCGCGGCGTCATCTGTCTCGCGGCCGGCCTTTTCAACACCCCTCTCGTCAACATCCCTTCGACCCGCGTCAAGAAGAGCGTCATTTCCCATGGACACGCTTCCAAGGACCAGGTGGCTCGGGCCGTGCAGGGGATCCTGAGCCTCAAGCAGGCTCCCAAGCCCCACGATGTCACGGACGCGCTGGCCGTCGCAATCAGCTACGCCTTCACCAAGCGCGGCGCGGGTCATGAGGTTTACGCGTGATCACCAGGATCTCGGGCCTTCTCACTGAGTTCGGGGAGCACAGCGTTTCGATCGATTGCGCCGGCATCCACTATGAGGTCTTTGTACCCGCGAATGTCCTCAAGGGGCTGCAGGGCACCGCGCCGGGTCAGCCTGTTTCCTTGGTCACGTACCATTACGCCCAAGTGGACCCTTCCCGGTCGGTGCCGGTCTTGATCGGTTTTTTGAACAAGGTGGAGCGGGAGTTCTTTGAGAAATTCATCACGGTGTCCGGCATCGGGCCGAAGGCGGCGGTCAAGGCGCTCACGGTCCCGATCCCACAGATCGCGGACGCGATCGACGCGGGAGACAGGATCTTTTTGAAGACGCTTCCGGGCGTCGGCGAGCAGAGGGCCCGGGAGATCATCGCGAAGCTTCAGGGTAAGGTCGCCAGGTTCGGCCTTATCCGGGACGCGGGGACGAAGGGGTCTAAGCCCGAGGCCGCGGGGAACTTCAAGTCGGAGGTCATGGAAGTGCTGACGCAGCTCCAGTACCGCAAGGATGAAGCGGAGCGGATGATCGAGCGGGCTGTCGCGCAGAATCCGGGCATCCGTTCGGCTGAAGATCTTTTGAACGAAGTCTATCGCCAAAAGAGTGGAGCGGGAGTTTAACCATGCCTGACCCGTTGGACGCCCTGGGATCTAAATACGAATCCGAGCCCCTTGGGGACATGACCCGGCATAAGCCGAAGCGCCGTCCGATCGATTTTGAGCGGGACGAGCGTGAAAAGGTCGTTCTCGCATCGTCTTCTGAGCCGATCGTCGGCGCCGCGGCCACCGATGAGGAAAAAGTCGTCGAGCTGACCCTCCGACCGAACCTGCTCGGCGAATTCACCGGCCAGGAATCGGTGAAGGAGAACCTCCAGATCGCGATCCAAGCCGCCAAGAAACGCGGTGAACCGATGGAGCACGTGCTTCTTTCAGGTCCTCCCGGTCTTGGTAAGACGACGCTCGCCCACATCATCGCCCACGAAATGGGCGCCAAGATAACGGCCACTTCCGGCCCCGCGATCGAGCGCGCAGGGGACCTCATCGGCATCCTGACGAACCTGAACCGCGGGGATGTGCTTTTCATCGACGAGATCCACCGGATGTCCAAGATCGTCGAGGAGTTCATCTACCCGGCGATGGAGAACTACAACATCGACTTCGTGATCGATAAGGGGCCGTACGCGAAGACGATCAAATTTTCTCTCAAGAATTTCACGCTGATCGGCGCGACGACACGCTCCGGCCTGCTCTCGGCGCCGCTGCGCGACCGCTTCGGGATCATGGCGCATCTGGATTTTTATGAGCCCGCGGACCTGATCCGTATCATCGAGCGGTCCGCCAGCCTTTTGGGCATCGCGATCGACCGCGAGTCCGCTTCGGCCATCGCCGCGCGCTCCCGCGGAACGCCGCGTATCGCCAACCGCCTGCTCCGTCGTGTCCGGGACTACGCCCAGGTAAAGACGGAAGGGGTGTTGAGCGCGCAGTCCACGCTCAAGGCGCTCGAGGGGCAGGGGGTGGACGCGAAAGGTCTCGACCCCATGGACCGCCGCGTGCTCAAGTCGATCATCGAGATCTATGACGGCGGCCCGGTCGGGATCGATTCACTGGCGGCGACGCTGAACGAGGAATCGGACACGATCGTGGATGTGGTGGAGCCCTACCTTCTGAAGGCCGGCTTCCTCAAGCGGACGTCCCGCGGCCGGTCCGTCACGCGCCAAGCTTACGAGCACTTCGGCATCAAGACCCGGGCGGCATCGTCCAACGATTCGCTTTTTGAATAGAGCGCGATGAAGCGGGCGGCCTGGAAGAGCGTCTCCGCGGTCCTGGCCCTGGCGGGTGCGGTCTGCGTTTTTGCTCCATCAGCGGCCGCGGAAGAAAACCGCCGGATCCGCGTTCTTATCATGGAGGGGCCTGAAACCCTCAAGCTTACGGTGATGAAGGGCTACCGCATCACCGATCCCAAGACCCAAAAAGTATTGGCCGCCTCCAAAACGCTCGCCGGGGTGAACGTCCGCAGCCGCGAGGGCGGTCTGCTGATCGCGGGTGTGAAATTCCCGGAATCGGTCCAGGTCCACTCCACGCAATCCGCCGACCTTTTCATCAACAACAAGCCTTTTCGAGGGTTCGTGTCCCTGCACCGTCAGCCTGACGGCACGCTGGCGGCGGTCAATCATATTGACGTCGAGGACTACCTTTACGGCGTCCTTTATCATGAGGTGGGGTCCTGGTGGCCGATGGAGTCGCTCAAGGCACAGGCCGTGGCCGCGCGCACCTATGCGCTGCATCACAAGAAATTCACCGCCGGCCGCAAATTCGACGTTTACAACAACCAGTCGTCCCAGATGTACGGCGGAGCGGATTCCGAGCGCAGCCGCTCGAACGCGGCGGTCGATGAAACGCGCGGCGAGGTCCTGACCTTCCAGGGAGCGATGTTCCCCGCGTACTATCATGCCGCCTGCGGCGGGACCACGCGGGACGCCTCCGAGCTGTGGAACGTCCGGCTTGCGCCGCTGGCCGGCGGGGTCAAGTGCGACACCTGCTGGTTCTCACCGCATTATTCCTGGCACACGAAAGTCGCTTTGCGGGACATGGAGGCGTTGCTGAAAAAGCAAGGTGTTGAGGTCGGCCCGATCCGTGACATGGAGGTGATCACTCGTTCGCCCTCCGGACGGGTGCTGACTGCGCTGGTCAAGGGCGCCGCGGGTGAAAAAACGATCAACGCGAAAGACCTCAGGTTGTGGGTCGGGTCCACGGTGGTGAGGAGCGAAAACTTCGAGCTGCATGAGCGGTGGGGCAAGATCGTGTTTGAGGGACGGGGCTGGGGTCACGGGGTCGGAATGTGTCAGTGGGGTGCTCTGGGCCAGTCCATCACCGGCAAAAAA
>CAZHID010000135.1:0-1254 GCA_964532445.1 uncultured Planctomycetia bacterium
CAAATCAGTAAACTTGTCCCGTTTTGTTAGAATGGGGCCAGGTTTGCCAAGCATCGAATGAACCAAAGGATCGACCATGGCTGAAGTGCTTCAAGCGCGGTGGATGAAGGGTGTCGCGATCACGACGACCTTGTTGGCGGTGATCACGGCGGCGGTGTCGGCGAGGTCGACCAACAGTATTTCGGCGACGCAGCTTCTGACCTCGGAGGAGGGGATGCAGTGGTCGTACCTGCAGTCCAAGACGACCAAGATCGCCATCATGGATGCCCAAAAGTACATGCTGCAGGGCCAGCTCTTGACGGCGGCCACCCCTGAACAGAAGCTGGGGATCGAAGCCCTGATCGCGGACGGGGATAAGGACCGCGCCAAGTTCACCAAGCAAAGGGACGAGATCAAGGCGAAGGCTAAAGGCTTCGGCGAAAAACGCAAGGTGGTCGGCAAACAGGCCGCCCATTTCACCATCGCTGTTGTTCTGCTCCAGATCGCCATCATGCTGTCGTCGGTCAGCGCCCTGATGCAACGCAAGTCGCTTTGGATCATCGGTCTCATGTTCGGCTGCGCGGGGATCATCATTTTTGTGAATGGATTCCTCCTGACCCTTAAACTGGCTTCCCAGGTCCCGATCCTGCCCATCTAACCAACCAAAAGGTGATCACAACATGAATCTCAAAGCCCTGCTCCTCGTATCCTGTCTCGTGGCCGCCGCCGGTACCGCCCACGCCGACAACCTGTTCGATAAGTACGAGGGCAAGAGCGTTAAGGTCTTCGTCGCCGACGTCAAGGACTCGACCCAGAGCCCTGTCATGGACGCCCAGATCCTCAAGACCGAGATCCAAAAGGCGCTGACGGAACGCCGGAGCATCCGCTTCCAGCTCGTTCCTGCCGCGGCGGACGCTCAGCTCGTGATCGAGACCAGCATCAGCGAGTTCGTCTGGTCCGATCATGACCCGGTCGATATGTTGGTCGGCATTGGAGGGACGGCAGCGGACGTGGCGATGGTCGAAGACTACGCCCGTCTTCAGGCCAATGTGACCATCACCGATCAGCGCACTTCCAAAGCGGTCTGGAAAGAGCGCGTTTCAGCCACCATGACCAAGAAGCCGATGTCCCAGGCCGAGAGCATCCCGCTGGTCGCCGAGAAATACGCCAAAACGTTCATTAAGAATTGCTTTTCCAAAAAGAGCCGGTAAACAGGAGCAAAATATGTCCAAACTTATCTTCTCAGGTGCGCGGATCGTTCTGGGGTTGATCTAC
>CAZHID010000135.1:1310-5200 GCA_964532445.1 uncultured Planctomycetia bacterium
GGGGCTCATGATCGCGTTGGGGGTGATCACGCCTCAGATGCCGCCGATGACGCCTGGGGCGGAAGCTTTTTTTAAAGGCATTATCGGGTCGGGGTATTTCTTCCCGCTGCTCAAGGCGACGGAGACGCTCTGCGGCTTGCTTCTGCTCATCAACCTCGGGGCGCCGCTGGCGCTCGTGATCCTGGCGCCGATCACGCTCAACATCATCCTGTTCCACGCGTTCCTGACGCCCGGAGCTGGGGAGCAGCTGCTTCCGGCGGTGATGGGGATCCTGCAGGTCGTCGCGATGGCGGGGCTTCTCAGGAAGTACCGGCCGCTTTTTTCGAAGGACTAGAAGGTCAGGATCTTCATAAGCCCGTTGCCGTAGCGGCTGCTCTGGTGTAAGACAGCCGGGGGAGCGCCTTTGGCGGCGCCGAGGCTGAAAAAGAACGGGTTGATGTGATCGAGCGTCGGGACGGCGAGGTCCGCTGACGGCGCGGTTTTTTTAAAGTCCAGAAGGTCTTCGGTACGGCCGTCCTGCAGCCGTTCCATCCACCATTCGTCGAAGTCCATCGCCCATCTGTCCGGCGTGTCGTCCTTGTCGTGCGCGAAGACGAGCCTCAGGTTGTGGCTTAGCGCGCCCGACCCCACCAGAAGCACATCGTCCGTCAGTTCCTCCACCAGAGCCTCTCCGATCTTGAGGCTCTCAGCCGGCGTCGCGGGCACCGTCACCTGGACCACCGGGATGTCGGCGTTGGGATACATCCGGGACAGCGGAACCCAGGCGCCGTGGTCGAGCGGACGGTTGGGGTCGGTGACCGCGGAGATGCGGCGGGCTGTCAGGCGCTCCGCGATCCGGCGGGCGAGGGCGGGGTCGCCCGCGCAGGGGTAGTCGAGTCGGTAGAATTCCTGCGGGAAGCCCGAATAATCATGAACGATGCCCGGCGTCTCCGCCGCGGTCACCGCGATGGGCCAGCGGGTCTCCCAATGGCCCGACATGATCACGATCGCGCGCGGCTGGGGGTGGGTCCGGCCGAGGTCGGCGAGCGCGTCCGTGTACGCGTCGTTCTCCACCGCGGGAAAGGGACCGAAGTCCGATACGAACACCACCGGCATGATCCCACCTCCTTCTGGGACTATTATGCGCTTTTTGGTTAGAATACGGCATGACCAAAATGGATCACACACCTTTCAAGGCCCTTGCGGCCCTTATCCCGACCCTGCGGGTTCTCCCGATGACCCTCCTTATGCTCGTCCTGCTGTCGGTCGCGACGGCCGGTTGCGGCCCGCGGCCTTCCGCTGACAAGGGCCCGGCGGGCTCGAGCGCCGCGCCGGCGGAGCCTTTGATCACGGCTCCGAAACATCCGGGGGCTTTGCAGGTGGCGATGTCGCAGTCTTTTTTGAACAAGGGCATCCGGCAGATGGAGGACGGAGCGTTCGGTCCCGCCGTCGAGAGCCTCTCGGACGCGCTGGCCGCCGATCCGGGGAATGCGAGGATCTATTATTTGCGGGCGAGCGTGCAACTGCAGCGTCAGCGGCCTCTTGAGGCGATCGCGGACCTTTCGATGGCGATCAAGGCGGGCGCCCAGCCCAATTACTTCCTCAGCCGCTGCGGAGCCTACTTCATCACGGGCGCGTGGGACCAGGCCATCTCGGACTGCAGCGACACGATCCAAATGGCCCCCATGGAAGCTGATGCGTACATCCTTCGCGCCATGACGTACCATTCCAGCGGCCAGCTGGAAAAGGCCTTGGCGGACGCGCTCGTGGCGCTCATGATCCGGCCGGGCAACTCCAACGCGCGGCACCTGGTCGATGAGATCCTCGCGGACCGTGAGCGGCGCGACCGAGGGTACGCGACGACCCCGATGATCAAGACCGAAGTCGAGAGCGGCTAGGCCGACGACACAACTTCACCGTCCGTTGTTCTGAGAAAAAACCAACCCAGGTACAAAAATGACCGATCCCCAAATACTTCCGACCTTAGTTCTGTTCCACGCGTTCCCGCTGTCGAGCGCGATGTGGGAGCCCCAGCTGCGGGCGCTAAAAAGCCATGCCCGCTTGATCCCCATCGACCTGCCGGGCTTCGGCTCGGCCAAGCCCTTCGCCCGCGGCAAGCGGCCGTCCATCGCCGGGATGGCGCGGCTGGCGGCCAACGAGCTCGACCGCTTGGGCGTGCGCGGGCCTGTGATGGCGGCCGGCATCTCGATGGGCGGTTACGTGGCGCTCGAATTCGCCCGGCTCTACCCTAAGCGTGTCCGGGCGCTCGGACTTTTTTCGACACGGCCGGGTGCCGACGCTCCGGAGCAGAAGAAAAAGCGCCGCGCGCTCGCGCAGAGCGTCCTGAGCGAGGGGACGGGGCTCCTGGTCAAAAAAAGTGCTCCCGCTCTGCTCGGTAAGACGACGCTCCGAAAAAACCCCGCGCTTCTGCGCCTGATCGGCCAGATGATCCGGCGGAACAAGGCTCAGGGGCCGGCGGATTCGCTGGCCGCCATGGCGGGCCGGCGCGACAACACCGCCGTGCTGAAGCGGTTCCGCGGGCCGGTGCTCGTGATCGCGGGCCGGGAAGATGGAGTGATCTCGCCCGATGAGTCACGCGCGATGGGCCGGCAGGTCCGGCGCGCCGAAGTGACGGTGCTGGCCGGCGCCGGCCACTTGGTCAATCTCGAGAAGCCCCAGGCCTTCAACCGCGTTCTCGCGAGCTTCCTTAAAAAACACCGATGACGACCCCCGACCGGAGAGGCGGCGTTCGCGAAATGATGGCCATCGCTTTGCCGATGGTCGTGTCGTACGCCTGCGACACCGTGATGATGTTCAGCGACCGGCTGCTCCTGTCCAAGCTGGGGCCGGACATGATGAACGCGGCGGTGGGCGGCGGCGTGGCGGCGTTCATGATGGCAAGCTTCGGCTTCGGTCTCTTCGGCTACGGAACGGCGCTTGTCGCGCAGTACCTGGGGGCCGGCCGCAAGGAGCATTGCCCGATCGTGGTCACCCAGGCCTTGATCGCGGCCGCTTGTCTCTACCCGATCGTGCTGCTGTGCCGGCCCTGGGTGGGCGGGATGTTCGGGACGCTGGGGGTTCCGGCGACCCAGGTCGAGGCGCAGCTGGTGTACTTCGACATCATGACCTACGGGGCCATCCTGATCTTTGTCCGGCATTCGCTCTCGAGCTTTTTTTCCGGCATCGGCCGCACGCGCATCGTTATGGGGGCTTCCGTTGCCGCGATGCTCGTGAACATCGCCGCCAGCTACGTCCTTATCTACGGCAAATTCGGGTTCCCGGCGTTCGGTGTCCGCGGTGCCGCTTACGGCTCGCTCATCGCGAGCGTGGTCGGCATCCTGATCCTGGTGTCGGCATACTTCACGCCCCGGAATCGCGAAGAGTTCTCTGTCGGCAAGGCGTTCGCCTTCAACCCCGAGGTCTTCAAAAAACTCCTCCGCTTCGGCGCTCCCTCAGGCGCGGAAATGCTTTTTACGCTCCTGGGGGCCAACGCGTTTGTGCTCGCGTTCCAGTCGCTCGGGCCCGTGGCCGCGACCGCGTCGAGCATCATGATGAGCTGGGACATGACCGCCTACATCCCGCTCATGGGCATGGAAGTCGGCGTGACGAGCCTGGTCGGCCGGTACATGGGCGCTGGCACGCCGGATATCGCCCACCGGTCGGTGATGTCCGGCCTTAAGGTCGGCTGTGTGTACGCGACGGTGCTGCTGGCGCTGTTCGGCCTTTGCGCGGCGCCGATGGCGGACCTCTTCAGGCCCGGCAACGGGATGGACGCGGTCTTTCTCGAGGCCAGGCCGATGACCGTGACGATGCTCCGGATGATCTCCGTCTACATGTTCAGCATCGTGCTCGTGATCGTCTTCGTCGGCGCGCTGAGAGGCGCGGGGGACACCCTTTGGGCGATGTGCTAT
>CAZHID010000136.1:0-5175 GCA_964532445.1 uncultured Planctomycetia bacterium
GCCATGGGATCGGTGTTGCCGCTTCTATGGACGGCGTCCTGGGGGCTGGCGGTCGCGCAATCCAGCTTGTACGGAGCTTTTCCACTCTTTTGCCAGGTCCGCTATGGGCTCGACGCGCGCGGCATCGGCGGCTTGTACGTGATGATGGGGGTCGTGGCCGTGCTGATCCAGGGCGGAGCGATCCGGGTGCTGGTGAAACGGTTCTCTGAGAAAAATCTTTTTTTCACCGGCGCGGTCTGTCTGGTGTCGTCCCTCATGCTGATGCCTCACATGGGCTCGTTCGGCGGGTTCGCGGCGATGAAGGCGGTGATGACGCTCGGCGCGAGCCTGTGTCTGCCGACACTGGCGAGCCTGGTCTCCAAAGCGGCGCCGGAAGGCGCCACCGGCGAGGCATTGGGCCGCTCGCAGGGCATGTCCGGCTTGGGCCGCGCCGTCGGACCGTCCTGGGGCGGGTGGCTCTACGACCTGGCGCCGTCGCTGCCGTTCACGTTGACGGGCCTGGTCCTTCTACCGGCGGCTTGGCTCGGACTTCGCCTCCGGGCCCAAAAAGAATTATAATGCGGACAAAGATCGGAGAACTTCGATGAAACGCTTCAGACTCCTGGCATTGATCCTGATGATCTTCACTTTTGTTCTGATCGCCGCGGGCGGGCTCGTAACAAGCACCGGCTCCGGGCTGTCCGTTCCGGATTGGCCTCTGTCGTTCGGGATGCTGTTCCCGCCGATGGAAGGAGGCGTGGAGTATGAGCACACCCATCGGGTCATCGCGGGCGTCGTGCTCCTGCTCACGGCAGGTCTCGCTTGGCTGGCCCGCCGTGACGTACCCCGACCTATCGCTTGGATGGCCTGGACGGGCGTGCCGCTGGTCCTGCTTCAGGCGCTCATGGGCGGTTTGACGGTGCTTTTTCTCCTGCCGCTGCCGGTCTCTGTTTTTCACGCCTGCTTGGGGCAGGTTTTTTTCGCACTCACCGTGGCGATGTGGTGGCTCAGTGCGGAGGACCGGCTCTCGGCGTCCCCGGCGCAGGAGCTTCCGATGCATCGGCTTCAGCGGAACCTCGGCCGCTTCACGCTCGCGGTGCTTTTGATCCAGCTTTTCCTGGGCGCGTACGTGCGCCACAGCGGCGGCCGCGCGGTCTTGGAACATATCGGCGGAGCGTTCGCGGTCACGGCCTGTGTTGCGGCCTTGGCGTTGCTGAGCCGCGCGGCGTATCCTGAACATAAGGGCGTCCGGGCGGCGTCGACGCTCGCGCTGGTCTTCTTGGTCGTTCAGATCCTCTTGGGCTACGGCTCGTTCGTCTGGACCGTCCTCCGGCCTTCGGTCGAAGGCCGGCCGATGGAGCGTATCCTCATCACCGCCGCTCACCAGACGGTCGGCGCGCTCATTCTGGCATTTTCGATGGCGCTTTCGCTCGCCTCATCGGGCCGCGCCGCCGCCAAGTCCTCCTGATGAGCTCTTTGTTCCGCCGCGTCCGCGATTATTGGGCGCTCATCAAGCCCCGGCCCACGATCATGGCGCTCATCACTGTCATGGCGGGCTATCAGATCGGTCTTCGTCACCGTCCTGCCGTGTCGGATGTCCTGCACCTGGCGCTGGGGGCGCTTCTGGCGGGCGCCGGCGCGAACGCCTGGAATCAGTGGATGGAGAGGGAACATGACCGGAAGATGAAGCGTACGATGGACCGGCCGATGGCCAGCGGGCGGATGCATCCCGCCGAGGGCGCGTTCTTTGCCCTTGTGTGCTCGGTCGGGGGATGGGCGTATTTGACGTACGTGTTCGGGATGCTCGCTGGTTTTCTCACCGCCAGCCTTCTGCTCAGTTATGTGGCGCTGTACACACCGCTCAAGCGTGTGACGCCTTGGGCGCTGTACGTCGGAGCGGTCAGCGGCGCGCTCCCGCCGATCCTGGGTTATGGCATCGCCCGCGGATCGTTGGACGCCGGAGCGGCGGTGCTGTTCGCGATCCTTTTTCTGTGGCAGATCCCGCATTTCATCGCGATCGCCTGGATCTATGAAGAGGATTACCGCGCGGGCGGATTCCCGATGATCAGTGTCACCGATCCCAAGGGGCACCGCGCCCAGGTCCCCATGGCCGTTTGCGGGACGTTGCTCCTGGCGGCGGTCGTCGCGCCAGCCTGGATCGGGATGGCCGGCAGCGCTTACCTTGTGGTGGCGCTGCTCCTGGGTGTGGTTTTTTTATGGATGGGACTGGACTTCGTTCAGTAACCCAGTCGCGCAAAGGCGCGCGGCGTGATCCTTGTCTCGGTCGTCTATCTTTGCGCGCTGGTGATCATGCTCGCGGCGGACAAGGGCGGACGGCTCAGCGGTTTTTGATCCGGGGCTTTAGCGGGTCTTTTGCCGGACCTTTCGAGAGGTCTTTTGGCCGGCCGTACCGGCTTTTTTCTCGATCAGATCGATCACCGCGGATTCCACGCGCCCGCCGTTGAACGCGTTGATCTCAGGGGCCCCCGAAGGGCTCGTCACGTTGATCTCGCTCAAATATCCCGATAGAACATCGATCCCCACCAGATACAGTCCCCGCCGCTTAAAAAGAGGGATGAGCCGTTTTACCAGCCGCTTTTCCCGTGCCGTCACGACAGCCGATGCGGCGACCGCGCCCTTGGAGAGGTTCGCCCGGAATTCTCCCGGCTTGGCGATCCGCCGCATCGCTCCGAGGATGCGCCCGTCGAGGATGAGGATGCGTTTGTCGCCCGACCGTGAATGCTCTATGAAGCGCTGGCAGACGATGGGCTCGCGGCCGTTGCGGGTCAAACGCTTCACGAGCGCGTTCACCCGGCCCTTCTGACCGGGCCGGATCCAGCTGACGCCCCGGCCTCCTTTAAAAAAAAGCGGTTTGAAGACCCATCCGAGCCTGGACGGACGCTTCAAAAAATCCTGAAAGGCCTCCGGGGTCGAGCCGGCCACGGACGGCGGGCAGAACGGGGCAAAATCGAGGACGCTGAGTTTTTCATTCGTTTCCAGGATGCCGGCCGGATGGTTGATCATAAAAGGCTTTTTACGGCCCGTCCGGGAGCTGCTCGCGCGGCCGCCGGACCGCAGCGGGCCGCCGGCGCCGGCATCGGCGCTGTCGAGCAGCAGGGTCAATGCCGAGACATAGCGCATATCGAACGGCGGGTCCTTACGGATGAAAAAAGCATCGAGTTCCGGGAGGCGGGTCCACCGGGCCTTGCCCTCGGCCACCAGACCCCGCAGGGGATCGGGCCGGTACTTTGTCAGCCTCGCTTCGACCGTGCTATCATGCTTGCGCAAGTCTTTGAGCTCGCAGCAGTAGACCGCGTGCCCCCTCCGGGCGCACTCCTTCATCAGAGCAAAGCTCGTGTCGTATTCCGGATGGATCTCCCGGACCGGATCGATCAAATATCCGACCTTTAACCGCCTCATGATCTAGAGGTTACACAAACCCTTAGCCGATGACAAGCCGCACCGACTCTCCTTCATCACGGACCGCCGCCAGCCAAACCCTTCGCCAGGAGGACCTGCTCTCGCCGTTCGTATCCAGGGACCCCGTCTGTGAGCGCGTGGGGCTGGAGCTTGAAAAATTCGGTGTTTTTGAGAACGGCCTCTCGCTTCCGGTCACGGGTCCCAGGAGCATCCGCTCGATCCTCGAGCGGCTTGAGAAGGACCGGCACTGGAAGGCTGAGCGCGACGGCGACTCGATCATCGCGCTGCGCCGCAGCGGACAGGTGATCAGCGTGGAACCGGGCGGGCAGCTGGAGCTATCGACGCCGCCCGCCTGTCTCATCGACGAAGCTTACCGCGCCGAACGGGAGCATCTTGATGAGCTGCAGCAGATCAGCGGCGGGTGGGGCGTCACCTGGTGCGGCGCCGGCGTGCGTCCTTACGACACGCTCGATAGTGTCGGCTGGATCCCCAAAAAGCGTTACATGGTGATGCGCGACCATTTGGCCAAGACGGGCAAGCTGGCGCATTGGATGATGAAAATGACGGCCAGTCTCCAGGTCTCGGTCGATTATGTGAGCGAGCCCGACGCGGCGCTCAAGCTCAACGTGCTGGCGCGCCTCACTCCGGTCCTGACGGCGATCTGCGCCGCTTCTCCTGTCGCGTTGGGTAAGCGGACGGGCTTCGCGAGTTACCGCGCCCACATCTGGACCAAGACGGACCCGGCGCGCTGCGGTCTGCCGGACTGTTTTTTCAAGCCGGACTTCAAGTTCGACGATTACGTCAAATACGCGATGGGGGTCCCGCTCTTCTTCATCGAGCGCCAGGGGAGGGTGATCCCTACGGGGCGTCTGACCTTCGCCGCCTTCATGCGCGAAGGCTACTGCGAGCACGAAGTGACGATCGAGGATTGGAACCGCCACCTGACCTTCCTTTTTCCAGAGATCCGGCTCAAGAGTTACATCGAGGTCCGTTCCTGCGACCGTCAGCCGGGCACGCGCAGCTTCGCGACGGCCGCGCTCATCAAGTCACTGATCTATTCGAAGGCCACGCTGCAGCAGGCGAATCAATGGCTCGCGAAGATCACCGCCGCTCAAGCCCGCGAAGGGCTGGCCGAAGCGGCGAAGGACGGGCTCCAGGGGAAATACGCGGGCCGGCCGTTGAGGGCTTGGGCTGACGAGGCGTTGGCTCTGGGTAAGTCGGGTCTGGGTCTTTTGAAGGCGGCGGAGCGGGCTTCGGACATGGAGGGTTTATGGATGTCGGACCTGAACTCGGAGATCCGAGGCAAGCGTCCGTCGACGACCGACGCCATTCTCAAAGCTTTTGACGCGAAAGAACCGCTCTCCCGAGTGGTCCGCCTCTAGCGCTCTATCAGCTTCTCAGCTTGTAGCCGATCTTGAACAGGTGCGCCGTGTAGAGAAGTGTCCCCACGGCCGCCACTCCCGCAAAAACAACGCATAAGACCGGTGAGGCTTCCGCCTGACCCGTGACGCTGAACCGCACGCCGCTCACGAGGTAGTGCAACGGGTTCCACTGAACGACCGGTTGGACCCGCGCGGGGAGCATATCGACCGGCGTGAACACCCCTCCCAGGAAGACCAGCGGCGTCACCACATACGTGCTCCAGATGCTGAGCATTCCGAAGTTGTTCGCCCACAGCGCGGCCATCATTCCCAGGCACGAGAACGTGACCGTCAGCGTCAACGCGAAATACAGGAGCCACAGCGGATGCGCGATGGCCGCCGGGATGAAGATCAG
>CAZHID010000137.1:0-5156 GCA_964532445.1 uncultured Planctomycetia bacterium
TGCCGTCGGCCGTGTACTCCCCTTGCCTCAAGCCCGCGACCGTCGCGCCGAGCGTCTGGGCCACCGAATCCACGGAAACGCCGCGCCGCGCCATCTTCTCGCGGTCCGGACGGATCAGGAATTCCGGCAGCCCCAGTTTTAACTCCGTGTCGAGGTCCTGCGTGAGCCCCTCCGCGTCGAGGCGCTTGATGACCTCCTGGGCTTTGGCGTTCAACACCTCAGGTCGGGCCCGACCAGGTTGAACGAGACCGGGAACTGCCTCCCGGACGTCAGCCCGCGCGTGGAAAAATCCCGCATCGAGACGCGGACGCCTTCCACTTTTTTGAACTCCTGACGGAATTCGTCCATGAGCTTCTGATGGGTCACCGGGCGCTTCTCGCGCGACACGAGCTCCACGGGCAGGAAGAACTGGTTGACCTCGGCCGCGGGTCCGCCGGCGCCGATGGAGCTGATGATGCTGGAAACGTGAGGGTGCTTGCGCAGGATGTCCTCGATCTCGCGGGCTTTTTGCGAGGTCACCTCGAGCGACGTGCCGGGAGGGCATTGGCCGTTCACGATGATGAAGTCCTGGTCCTGCAGCGGCACGAATTCCTGCCGCACGCCTTTCACGAGCACGAGCGAGAGCGCGAACGCCACGATGGACACGATCACGACAAGCTTCGGAAAGCGCAGCGTCGCCCCGAGCATCCGCGCGTACGCGGCGTTCAGCCGGTCGAACCGCTCATCCAGCCAATGCTCAAAGCGGTTGACCTTGGACTCGGTGCTCATGATCGCGGCGGCACGCATCGGCGTGATCGTGACCGCCTCCACCAGCGACAGGAGCACCGCCGCCGACATCACGACACCGAACTGGAAAAAGAACTTGCCGATCACGCCGTCCATGAAGATCACAGGCAGGAACACCGCAATGACCGCGAGCGTCGCGGCGGTAGCGGCGGGCAGGATCTCCATCGCGCCGTCGTAAGCCGCCTGGGCGGAGTTCTTGCCCATCCGGTGATGCCGGACGATGTTCTCGAGCAGCATGATCGCGTCGTCCACGACGATCGAGATCGCCAGCGTGAGCGCGAGCAGCGAAAAAAGGTTCAGCGTGAAGCCCGAGAAGTAGATCACGATAAAAGTCCCGACGATGGACGTCGGGATCGAAAAAAGAATGTTCAGCGCGGCCTGCCAGCTTCCCAGGAAGAGGAAGCAGACGACGATCGTGACGACCGCGGCGAAGATGAGCTTTTCGTAAGTCGTGTGGACGACCGCCTTCGTCGGCCGGGTGAGATCGACGTTGATCCTGAGCTCGTACCCTTCCGGAAGCAGGGGCTTGAGCTCCTCCACCTTCTTGCGGACGGCCTTGCCGAGCTCGACCTCGTTCTCGCCGCGCTGCTTGCGCACGCCGATACCAACGCCGTCGACACCGTTGATCCGCGCGATGCGCCGCACATCCGAAAGGCCGTCTTCGACGCGCGCCACGTCGCGAATTCTGAGGTTTCGTTTGGCCGGCTCCTGGTGGATGATCTCCCCTCCCCGGCGCAGGATCAGGATGTCGCCCACTTCTTCGGGCGTGATCGCCTCGCCAAGCCAGCGCACGCGCAGTTCCTGGCGGCCTTTCACGAACTGGCCCGCCGCGCTTTCCAGATGCTGGCTTTGGAGAGCATTGGCGATGTCCACGACGGTCAGCTCCATCGCCTTGAGTTTGTCGGGATCCGGCCAGATGCGCAGGTTCCGCTCCGGATACCCGCCGATACTGACCTCACCGATACCGGGGATCAGGCGGAACTGGTCGAGCAGGAAGCCGTCGATCCAGCGGAACATCTCTTCCGAGGGGCGCGTGGAGGTCACGCCCAGGAACATGAAGGGCTGGTCTTCGGGATTGGTCTTGCGGATCGTCGGAGGGTCAACATCGGTCGGAAGCCGGAGCTGGCTCAAGGCCGCCTGGACCTCCTGAAGCGCGATGTCGACGTTCCGCCTGATGTCGAGGTCGAGCGTCACGGAACCCGCGCCTTGGCGGACGGACGACTTCATTTGGATCACGCCCTCGATGCCGAGCAGACGCTCTTCGATCGGCTCGATCAGCTCCGACTCGACGACCTCAGGCGAAGCTCCCTCGTAGGCCACGCCGATCGACAGGGTCGGGAAGTCGATGTCCGGCAGCTGGCTGATGCCGAGCCGGTTGGCGCAGACCGCGCCGATCACGATGAGTCCCGACATGAGGACCCACGCGAAGACCGGCCGGCGGATGGAAAGGGAGATCAGGTTCAATATTGGTCGTCCTGGGACGAAGAGCGCTGGGCAGGCTGACTGAACAAACCCTCGAGGAGACCCGCCGCCGCACCAACGCCGGCGCCGACGAGAGCGCCCTTGCCGGCCTTGCCTCCGGAAAGGCCTGATGCGATCGCGCCGGTCGCGGCGCCCGTCAGCGCGCCTTTGACGACGGGATTGCCGAGGACGTCACGAAGTGTCGGAGGCGGGTTCTGGGTCGCGGGCCGGGCGTTCACCTGACTGAACTTGGTCACCTGGTCAGCGGTCCAGACCTTGGATTCCTCCTGATGCACCGTGACGCCCACGGCGTCGTTGGCCTTGAGCCTGTTAAGGGAGGTCACACCGCTGAACCGGGTGTAGGGGGTCACTTTGAGCGGCAGCGTATTGGGATACGGCCGGCCGTTCGGGTCATAAACGATCAGATCGATCGCGGACGGATAAACCTTACCGACCCGTCCCTCCAACACCTCCGCCAAAGCCGCGGTCTGCAGGCCAAGGGTCAGCATCACGAACACCGCGCCGCCGCGCAGCCAATGGTTCAGCATCGTATTTTTCTCCCGTTGTTCCGTTCAAAAAAAGTGGATGAAAAAGTTCCGTACGACCGGGCTATTTTAGCAAAATCAGGGCGGTTGGCCCGCTGGAATCAAAAATGCCGTCGTCCCGAGCCGGTTGGCCCGACCGATAGGCTTTTGACCCGCGTCACGCGGTACGGTCGAAGATCCAGGAGAAGGGCTGGGCGGGCAGTTCGGCGAGGAGGCGGTCGACCTTGTCGGCTTTTTTCAAAAAGTGCGCGGCCATGCCGCAGAGGCGTTCCTGTTCTTCCCCAGCTTCGGGGGTGAGGCCAGTGAGGCCCGCGATCTGCCAGTATTCCACCAGGTGCGCGATGATGTCGGCGTAGTCCCGGGTCGTGTAAACGCCGGAGCGCTGTGCGACGATCGCGTAATCCTCGAAGACGTCGCGGTCGGAGCCGTCGGACATCAGGCGCGCGGGCATCGCGATCCGGCGCTTCATCATCGTCGCGAAGGCGATCACCGCCGTCGACGGGTCCCGCTCGATAATGTACGCGAAGAATCTCTTATAGGCTTCCTCGTGCCGGGCCTCGTCCCCCGCGATCATCGAACACATGCGGGCCAGGAGCGGGTCGCCGCATTTTTCGGCGAGCCGGCCGACATTCCCGTGGGAGATCTTGGTCGCGCGCTCCTGGAAGGACGCGTAGACCAGCGAGCGGTAAGCGTCGTTGCCGGAGTTCAGGTCAAAGCCGTTGTTGAGGAGATATTGGGTCGTGACCTCGATGGCGCGCATGTTCACGCGGCCGCTCAGATAAAGGTAGCGGTTCAGAAGGTCGCCGTGACGGTTCTCTTCGGCGGTCCACCCGCGGGTCCAGCGGCCCCATGGCGAGAGGCTCGCGCCGGTCTCGTCGCCGAGGCCTTTGACGCGGTTGAGCCACGTCTGGTAGGACGGCAGCGCTTCTTCGGTGATGAGATTCCCGACCAGGACCACGAGCAGGGTGTCGGGGACGGACTGGGCGGCGCTGCGGAGGGCTTCGACCTCATCGCGCCAACCGGGCTTGGACATATCGGGCAGGATGTCGCCGGGCTGCCAGCTGTCCTGAATGGGCCTCAGTAGAGGGAGTTGCTTCTCAACAAAAGCATCCATCCCCAGAAGGACATCATCTTGCAGGACGGACTGCTGCGTGCTCAGCACGCAGAGTCGGATGCGGGATAAGAGGGTGAGGACGTCTCGGGTGTGCCCGTGGATGCGGGGGGCGTCTGGGACGGCGCGGGATTCCCCGCGGCGGAATCGGCAGGGTCAGCTTTTTTACTCAGCTTCTTGTTCCGCTTTTCTTCCTGCCACTTGCGCTTGGCCTCTTCCCTGCGTTTCTTGTCGCCGCCGTAATTCTGTCTCAAGAGATCTTCCTTCGTTCTCAAAGCACCGGTTCTTGCCGGCCGGGACGAGCACACGCCCCCAAGCCCTTTCGGGCACCGACAGTTTTACAACCTTACCACAATTCGAGGCCCGGGGATTAAAAAGCCTCGAGAATGCGCTCTTTACCATGTAAGGACTTCCCGCCGAGCAAATACCAGGCCTCACGATAACTAGCGGACCGGGGCTGTCGTTGTCGGGTCCGACCTTCCACAAGACTGATACCACTTTTATATTTGCTGAACTCCTCCTGCGGCATGACATAAAAGACATCTTTCTCATGAACATAGAGGACCGCGAAGTCAAAATCACCGCGCCTAAAGCGTTTTCGCAGCATACGCCGACGGTTGGTACCGGTCCGGCGGTTATCGACGATAAAAGCGCTCCCCTGCCTCCAAGCGCTCTTCACCTGGATCCTCACGAGACGGCCATCCAGGTCCAAACACAGATCATAAGGAAGTCTATCGCCGACCGGGCGCAGCACTCTGTGACCCAATTTCAAAAGCCGGGTCACAACGGCACTTTCCGCGATGTCAGACTTGAGTTTGGTGTCCATGCGCGTATTCTGCTACCGAATAAAAAAAGCCGCAAGGAGGTTATCCTTGCGGCTTTTTTCTCGTAACGATGGTAGCGGGGGTTGGATTTGAACCAACGACCTTTGGGTTATGCAATCCACTTCGGCTTTCGCCGCACCGCGCTCTTGCGAGAGCGCGTTCGTGGTCTGGACTATACCTTCACCCGGTTTCCCGGGTGTCTGCCGTCTAGTCTCTACACCTTCCTGCCGTTTCCAGCAGGCTTGGCTCGGTATTACCATTTCAGGCTTCACCGAGTTTGACAGATTATCATCCGACCATTGCTGATCGGACAGCCCTAACTTAAGCCCAACGAGCTACCAGGCTGCTCCACCCCGCGTCGTCGTTTGAAAAAAAAAAATTTAATGGCAGGGGCGTATTGTAGAACCCCGGTCCCCCACGCACAAACAT
>CAZHID010000138.1:0-5132 GCA_964532445.1 uncultured Planctomycetia bacterium
AGATCGCGATGACCCAGTCACCTGCGGTGAGGTCGTGCTTCCAAAGATACAAAGGAAGACCCACCACCGCCAGAACAGCCGTTGTTCCAAAAAAACCTACGTTCTTCCAGTCGAACTGCTTCCTGACGGGGTGGGTATTCATTTTAGGCTATCGCTCCAATATTAGATTAGAAACGACGAGGGCCGCGATCCTGTCCGCCGCCGAAGCCGCCGCCGCGAGGGCCGCGATCTCCGCCGCCGAAGCCGCCGCCGGTGCGGGGACCGCGATCGCCGCGGGGTCCGCCTTCGGTCTTGGGCTTGGCGAAGTCAACCGTAAGGTTGCGCTCCATAAAGGGCTGGCCGTGGGCCGAGTCCTTAGCCTTCGTGGCGCCTTCTTCGTTCGCCATTTCGACGAACGCGAAGCCGCGGGAACGGCCGGTGTAGGAATCACGGACGACATTGACGCTCGCCACGTCGCCGAACTGGCTGAAGAAATCGCGCACTTGATCGTCATTCGCTTGGAAGGACAAGTTGCCGACATACAGTTTGCTATTCATGGTGTAACAGTAACCTCACTAGAAATGAAAAAAACCACCTTAAGCGTTTCGTGTTATCGAAGTTGTCGCTTAAGACGGCCTCTCTCGGATGGACACTTACTTGCGAATTGACTGACAAGTGCGCAAGACTCACTTACAAGGAGAAGTCTAGACCACAGGGGGGTAAAAGTCAATACAACGGCTTCATGGCATTGGACTAATCCTCATATTCCTTTATGCATTCCTTACAACCCGCACCCATATGCTTGCGGCCGAACCTTAGTAAACCGCCTCAGTTTGGCGTTCACCCGTGCGGATCCGGATCAGATCTTCGACCGGAAGGAGAGCGATCTTACCGTCACCGATCTCACCTTTGCGGCAGACGCGGATGATGGTCTGGACGATAGCGTCCACCTGCTCTTCGGTGGCGTAGATCTCGATCTTGACCTTGGGAAGCACGAGGTAGCTCTCGGGCCGGGTGGTCTGCTTACCGAACCCGCGAACGTCCGTGATGGTCATTCCGCCGATCCCGGTCTGGATCAATTGATTGCGCAGCTCCTCGAGCCGCTCATGTTTGATGATGCATTCTATCTTTTTCATGGACTAACTTTACGCCTCCTGTGTTGGTCGCGATCAAACTAAGGATACCTGTGTCAGGTTTCTGGAAGA
Source organism: uncultured Planctomycetia bacterium (assembly GCA_964532445.1). GTDB lineage: Bacteria > Omnitrophota > Gorgyraeia > 2-02-FULL-51-18 > JAGOUK01 > JAGOUK01. The sequence goes on from CAZHID010000138.1 coordinate 1,185, forward strand.
TTACGGAGGGTTTAAGAAGGCAGGTCGATCTCGGACGTGCAGGCGGGGACCAGGCTTCTAATGGCGATGAGCTTCGGCCAAGGACGGCAGGGTCCGCCGGACCCGGTCAAGATGCGCCAGATCGAGGTCGGCCCGGATGACCGTCTCGCCGGAACCCGAAGCCTTCGCGAGCGTCTCGCCCCAAGGTCCCAGGATCAGGCTTGTGCCGTGGCTCATGACGCCCTGAGACCCGGGGCCGCTCTGGCCGGGCGCGATCACGAAACACTGGTTCTCGATCGCGCGGGCGCGCAGGAGGGGTTCCCAGTGGTCCCGGCCGGTCCGCCGGGTGAAATTGGACGGGACGAACAGGACTTTCGCGCCCAGCAGCGCGTATTCCCGGTACAGCTCCGGAAAGCGCAGGTCGTAGCAGATCGAAAGTCCGCAGCGGAGCGCAAGGGCTCCGCGCCCGCGGCTACGGGCCGGCAGACTCAAAAGTCCCAGGACCGGCTTTTTTCCTCGAAGACACCGGTCAGATTCACGGACCCGGATCTTTGCGGCAGCTGCCCGGCCGGCGGACGGCAGGTCCACATCAAAAAGATGGATCTTGCGGTAGACACTTTGGATCCGGCCGGACGGCGCGATGAGACAGGACGTGTTGTACGTTTTGCGGCTGCCGGCCACGAGTTCGGCGATCCTGCCGGCCAGGAGGTATATTTTTTTCTCCGCGGCGGCGGCGCACAACGCGGTCATCGAAGGGCCGTTCAGCGGTTCGGGCACCCCGCGGAATTGCCGGTCCGTCCCGCGGAATAAAAAATTCTCCGGCAGCGCGACGAGTTGAGCGCCGCCGTCAGCGGCGCGCGCGACGGCCTTGAGCGCTTTTTGGAGGTTCTTTTGTTTGTCGGAAGAAGCGGAGAGCTGGACGGCGGCGGCGCGGAGGATCGGGCTCAGGAAACGCTTCCGGCCTTTTGGACGTAAAGGCTGTTGAGGTTCTCGAGGACGGTGGTGACTTCCGGGTGCTGCGGACCGTACTTGCGGACCAGGATGTCGAGCGAGTGGCGGTAGGCGTTCTGCGCTTCTTCGCGGCGCTCCGCGCGCGCGTAGACCAGGCCAAGGTTGTTGTAGATCGAGGACAGCTGCCAGAAGTGGATGCCGTGTTTCTCCTCGAGGATCCGGATGATCGTGAAGTAGCACTCCGCCGCGCGATCATAGTCCTTGATCGCCTCGTAAATGTCGGCGAGGTGGTAATAACTCGAGATCACGCCGGCGTCCGAAGAGCCTTTTTGGACCGAGAGGATGCGGATGATGCTCTGAAAAAGTTCGATCGCGCGCGTGTCGCCGACCGCCTTGTACGTTTCGGCCAATCCGCCCATCGCCATCGTGATGCGCGCGTCGTCGCGGCCGTAAGCGTTGCGCAGGACCTCATAGCCGGTCCGAAAAAGCTCTTCCGCCTCGGGGATCCGCTGCAGCCCGAGATAAAGCGCGCCGGCCTGCACCATCGTGTTCGCGGTCTCGGGGTCGTTCAGACCTTTGACCTTTTTGTAGAGTTCGATCGAACGGTCGAAGAAGATCTGCGCCTGGAACACGTTGTTGCGCGCGACCTGGATCTGCGCGACGGCGCGCAAGGTCTTGGCGACGCGTTCGTCATCGGGACCGTAGGCTTTTTCGGCGGTGGAAAGCGCGAGTTCCGCGGACGCGAGCGCCTGATCGAACTTGCCGGCCGTGGTGAATTCCTGGGCCTGGGCGTAGGCTCGGTCCCACGCGTCGGCCTGGACCGGTGTGCCTACGCGGGACTGGGCTTCCGCCGCCGACGGGCCCGGGATGGAAAAAGTGACCAGCGCCGCGGCAAAGGCGGCTACGGGCAGAACAGCGCACAGACGTGCTGATTTTTTAATAAAGTATTGGTTCAAAGCGAGTCTATTTTACACCAATTCGCCCGATAAAATCACCCGCGCAGATCCGCCCTGCCCGTCCTGCGGTTCCGCCTACAGGATCATCCGCGCGTCCACGACATGACAACCCTTCCCCGCCGGATGGACCATGACGGGGTTCAGGTCGATCTCCTGGATGTCATCCAGCTCGCAGGAGAGCTGTGACAGCCGGGTCAGGGTTTCTGTGAGGCTGTCGGTGTCCGCGGGGGCTTCGCCGCGCACGCCCTGCAGGATCGGGTAGGTCCGGATGGATTCGATCATCCGCCGCGCGGACAATTCGCGCAGCGGCGCCAGACGGAACGTGACGTCCTTGAAGATCTCGACGTAGGTGCCGCCGAGGCCGAACATGAGCAGCGGTCCAAAAGCGGCGTCACGCTTCATCCCCATGATCACCTCGCGGCCGGGGCTCGACATTTTTTGCAGCCACAGCGAGTCGATGCGCGCGCCGGGCGCGGCGAGCTTCACGTCCGCGCGCATCCGGGCGCAGGCCTCGGCGAGCTCGGCGTCGTTCTTGATGTGGAGCTTCACCCCTTTGACGTCGACCTTGTGGATGATCTGCGCGGACACGACCTTGAGCGCGGCCGGGTAGCCGACCGTCCGCGCGGCGGCGGCGGCTTCCGTGTCCTTGCGGATGAACGCGGACGGCAGCATCGGGAAGCCGTACAGCTTGAGGATCGCCTCGACGTCGGGCGTGGGAACCTGGGCCAGCTTCGCGCGCTTCACACGGGCCAGGATCGCGCGCGCCTTCGCGCGGCCGGACGGGAACTGCCGCACGGCGGTGCGGGGACGCTGGATCCATTGCGAATACTCGTGCATTTTGCCGAGGACGCGAGCCGCCGATTCCGGGAACGGGTAATGCGGCACGTGGTTCTCGCGCAGGATCGAAACACCCTTGGAAACGTCCACGATCCCCATGAACGTCGCGACGACGGGTTTCTTTTTCTGCGCGGCGTAGATCGAGACGACGCGCGCCGCTTCCTCGATGTCGGTCATGGACTGCGGCGTCAGGATGACGATCACCGCGTCCACTCCCGGGTCGGAGTACGCCGCCTCGATCGCGAGCCGGTAGCGGTCACTCTTCGCGTCGCCAAGAACGTCGATCGGGTTGTTGACGCTCGCGCCGGCGGGGAGCTTGGACTTGAGCGTCCTGGCCGTATCGGGGTCCAGCTTTGCCATCTCCAGCCCTGAGCGGACACAGGCGTCGGTGGCCATGATGCCGGGTCCGCCGGCGTTCGTGATGACCGCGACGCGGCGGCCGGAGGGAAGCGGCTGGCTTCCGAACGCGGCGGCCAGGTCAAAGAGTTCTGAGACGCTCTCGACGCGCAGGATCCCCGACTGGGCGAAGATCGCGTCGTACACCTCGTCCGATCCGGCGAGCGACCCCGTGTGGGACGACGCGGCGCGCGCGCCCGCCTCGGTGCGGCCGGACTTGATCGCGAGGATCGGCTTCTTCGTCTCTTGTTCGCCGGTGATGACGCGCGAGATCTCGATCAGGCGCTTGGCGTCCACGAAGTCCTCGACGTACATCAGGATGACGCGCGTCTGGGGATCCTTGCCGAGCATGTCGATCATGTCCACTTCGCTCGCGCCGGCCTTGTTGCCGATGGAGACGAATTTGGAAAAGCCCACACCGATGCCCCTCGCGTAGTCGAGGATCGCCGTGCAAAGCGCGCCCGACTGCGAAATGAACGCGGTCGGCTCAGGCCTCGGCATCGACCGCGAAAAACTCGCGTTGAGCCGCACGGCCGGGTCCGTGTTGATGACGCCGAGACAATTGGGACCGATGAGCGACATGCCGTGCTTGGCGGTGAGGCGTTTCACTTCCGTTTCAAGAGCGGCGCCTTCGGGGCCCGTCTCCTTGAATCCGGCTGAGACGATGACGAGCCCTTTGACCTTCTTGCGGGCGCATTGGCGGATGACGTCGGGCACACCGGGCGCGCGGACGATCACGACCGCGAGGTCCACCTCGCCGGGCACGTCGAGGATGGACGGGTAGCATTTGACGCCGAGGATGCTCTCGGCGGTCAGGTTGACGGGATAA
>CAZHID010000139.1:0-5116 GCA_964532445.1 uncultured Planctomycetia bacterium
TTCCGGCGCCGCCCACGAGAACGTTTATTCGACGAACAAGCTCGTCGCGCTTCCGAAGAAGGAAGACACCTACGGCAATATCGAAGGTCTCATGAACCACTTCAAGCTCGTGATGCACGGTCACGGCATCCGCCCGCCGAAGGGAGAAGCGTACGTGCCGGTCGAAGGCGCCAATGGCGAGCTCGGCTTCTTCGTCGTGAGTGACGGTTCCGACAAGCCGTACCGCGTGCGCGTGCGCCCGCCCTGCTTCACGATCATGTCCGCGCTGCACAAGTGCCTGGTCGGTGACCAGGTCGCGGACATCATCCCGACCTTCGGTTCCGTCAACATGATCGCCGGGGAGCTCGACCGCTGATGGCAAAAAATCTTTCGGACCTCGACGCGCAGGCCCAGGCGATCCTGGCCAAGTACGACCAGAAGGGCGCGGCGACGCTCACGCTCCTCCATCTGGCGCAGGACCATCTCGGCCACATCACGCCAGAGGTCGAGCAGTGGGTCTCCAAATGGACCGAGGTCCCGCCGGTGCACGTGCGCGAAGTCGTCACTTTTTATTCGATGTACCACCGCAAGCCGGTCGGCCGCAATCACGTCCTGTTCTGCACGTCGATGAGCTGCATGCTCAACGGCGGCGACAAACTCCTCTGCCATCTTGAGAAAAAGCTCGGCATCAAGCGCGGCGAGACCACCAAGGACGGCCGCGTGTCGATCGAGGAAGCGCAGTGCCTCTGTAACTGTGAAGGCGCGCCCATGATGTCGGTCGCGGGCCAGTACCACACCGATCTCACCGAAGCCAAAGTCGATCAGATCATGGACGGGCTCAAATAATGGCCGCCAACGCCGCCGGTAACTACGGCCTCGCGCCCGCCGGTCTCGAGCCGGTCGTTTCCCGCTATTTCAACCTTCCCGACGCGTGGAAGATCGACACCGTTCTCAAGCTCGGCGCCTACGAGACCGCCAAGAAGGCGCTCGCCGGCAAGCCCGAGGATGTTCTGAAGGTCGTCATGGACTCCGGCCTGCGCGGCTGCGGCGGCGCGGGTTTCCCGACGGGCAAGAAGTGGAGCTTCCTGCCCAAGGACACGAAGAAGCCGATCTACCTCGTGATCAACGCCGACGAGGGTGAGCCCGGCACCTGCAAAGACCGGTACATTCTCGAACGCGACCCTCATTCGCTCATCGAAGGCATCATCATGAGCTGCTACGCGATCAAGTCCCACAAGTGCTACATCTACATCCGCGGCGAATACGTCCTGCCGGCCGCGCGCACTCAAGCCGCGGTGGATGAGGCGTACGCGAAGGGCTTCCTGGGCGACAACGTATTCGGTTCCGGCTACCGCGTGGACATCACCGTGCATCGCGGCGCCGGCGCTTACATCTGCGGCGAAGAGACCGCGCTCCTCAACTCGCTCGAGGGCAAGCGCGGCCTGCCGCGTCTCAAGCCGCCGTTCCCGGCGGTCGTGGGCCTCTTCGGCTGCCCGACGATCATCAACAACGTCGAGACGATCGCGAGCGTCATGCATATCGGCCGTATGGGCGCCGAAAACTTCGTGAAGTGGGGCGGCGGCGCGATCGGTCCTCACCTGTACAGCGTCTCGGGGCACGTCGCCAAGCCCGGCGTGTACGAGCTCCCGATGGGGATCACGCTGCGCGATATCATTTACACGCACGCGGGCGGCGTCCGCGGCGGCAAGAAGATCAAGGCCGTGATCCCGGGCGGTATGTCCGCCAAGATCCTGCGCGCCGACGAGATCGACGTCAAGATGGACTTCGACAGCTTGAAGGCCGCGGGCACGATGCTCGGTTCCTCGGGCGTCATGGTCATGGACGAGGACGTCTGCATGGTGAAGGCCCTGCTCTATGCCTGCCGTTTCTTCGCGCACGAGTCCTGCGGCCAGTGCTCGCCGTGCCGCGAGGGCACCGGCTGGGCGCTCAAGATCATTGAGCGCATTTATCGCGGCGAAGGACGTCTGGAAGACTTGGACACTCTGCTCAGCGTCGCCGGCGGCATGGAAGGCCGGACGATCTGCGTGTTCGCGGAAGCCGCGGCTTGGCCGATCCAGAGCTACATCGCCAAGTTCCGGTCCGAATTCGAAGACTACATCAAGAGCGGGAAGTCCGCCGGCCGTGAGATGGCCGCGGCGCATTCGCACTAAACGGCTCGAGGCGAAAAAACTCTAATGGCAAACATCACCATCGACGGCAAGCAGTACACGGTCAAGGACGGCATCACGATCATCGAGGCGATCGACCAGACCAAGGGGTCGGACGTGCCGCGGTACTGCTACCATCCGGGTCTCTCCATCGCGGGCAATTGCCGCGTCTGCCAGGTCGAAGTGGAAAAAATGCCCCGCACGGTCATTGCCTGCAACACGACCGTCGCCGAGGGGATGGTCATCCACACCCAGTCGGAAAAAGCCAAGGTTTCGCAGAAGGTCGTTTTGGAATTTTTGCTGGCCAACCATCCTCTGGACTGCCCGGTCTGCGACCAGGCCGGCGAGTGCAAGCTCCAGGATTACTACATGGAGTACGGCACGTACGACCCCAAATTCAACGAGAACAAGGTCAAAAAGACCAAGAAGGCCGTCGCGATCGGACCCACGATCAACCTGGACCAGGAGCGCTGCGTCCTGTGCTCGCGCTGCGTCCGTTTCACGGACGAGATCACCAAGACCCACGAGTTCGGCATCTTCGACCGCGGTGACCATGCCAAGGTGGACGTCTACTCCGAGCTCAACAACAAGTATTCCGGCAACGTCGCGGACATCTGCCCCGTCGGCGCGCTGACCGACCGCGACTTCCGCTTCAAGATGCGCGTCTGGTACCTCGCCAAGAAGAAGTCCGTCTGTCCCGGCTGCTCGCGCGGCTGCAACATCTCGATCGAAACGGAAAGCAGCCGTCCGTACCACCTTAAAAAAGAGCGTGTCATGCGCCTCAAGCCCGTCGAGAACCCGGACGTCAACAAGTGGTGGATGTGCGACGACGGCCGCTACGCCTACAAGTCCATCGACGCCGGCCGGATCGAGAAGGTCCAGGTCCGCAAGGCGGGCAAGCTCGAGGAGACCACCTGGGAGAACGCGCTGACCGCCGCCGGACAGATCCTGACAGAAGCTGTCGCTAACTCCAGCCGCTGGGCCTTCATCACGTCGCCCCAACACACGAACGAAGAGCTTTATTTACAGAAAAAATTCTTCAAGGACGCGCTGAAGGTCGGAAAAACCGCCTACGCCTGGTCCTTTGATCACGGCTTTGAGGACAATTTCCTCATCAAGGCCGATAAGAATCCGAACACGGCCGGCTCTTCCGAGATCTTCGGCGCCGCTGAGGACATCTCCAAAGTCGTCGACGCGGCCAAGCGCGGCGAGATCGACGGGCTCATCATCTTTGGCCGCGACCTGGCGCGTTACGGCGCCGACACGCTCGCGGCACTGCGTTCCAAGGTGAAGACCATCCTTTATTGCGGCGTCAATGTGAACGCCACTTCGGCCGTCGCGGACCTCGTCCTTCCGGCCGCTTCCTACGCGGAGTTGGACGGGACATTCACCAATTTTGAAGGCCGCGTCCAGCGCATCCGCAAGGCGCTCGAGCCCATGCAGGACGCGCGTCCGAGCTGGAAGATCGTCCAGGACCTGGCCGCGGGTCAAGGGATGATCTGGAAGAACAAGCGCTCGGAAGATGTCTTCGCGGCTTTGGCGGCGGAATCAGCAGCGTTCAAGGGCCTTACCTACGCCGGACTTGAGCCGCACGGAAAGATCTGGGGCGGCAAAACGCCCGCCGCGGCCGAACCCGCACCGGCAGGGGCCAGGTAAACGATGCTCGAGATGCTGGCCATCAAGGGGATCCTCGCCGCGGCCTTCCTCGGCATGGTGCTGAACCTCGCGGGTCTTCTGACCTGGGTCGAGCGCAAGCAGAGCGCCGTGATGCAGGACCGCATCGGCGCCAACCGCGCCTGGATCGTGTTCGGCGGACCCTTCAAGATCCTCAACTGGATCCTGCTTCCCATCCTTTATCCGATCAACCGTCTGGGTCTCCTGCACTCGCTGGCCGACGCGGTGAAGATGTTCGTCAAGGAAGTCTTCGAGCCGGCCGGCGTCGACAAGCTCCTGTATAACGCGGCGCCGGTCATCTCGGTCACGGCCGCGCTCGTCACGTTCGCGGCCATCCCGTTCGGCAACGTGCTCCAGATCGGCGACCTGACGATCAATCTCCAGATCGCTGACCTCAATGTCGGCATCCTGGTCGTCTTCGCGGCGCTCTCGCTCGGCGTGTACGGTGTCATCCTCGCCGGCTTCTCGTCGAACAACAACTACGCCTTTCTCGGCGGCATGCGCGCCGCGTCCCAAATGCTTTCGTACGAGATCGCGATGGGCATTTCGATCATGGGCCTGGTCGTTCTACACGGCACGATGTCGCTGCAGGAGATGGTCCGTCAGCAGGGGACGTACTTCTTCGACTGGATCCCGGCGTGGGGCATCTTCACGCAGCCGCTGGCATTCTTCATTTTCACGACCGCGGCGCTGGCCGAGACCAAGCGCGTGCCGTTCGACCTGCCGGAAGGCGAGTCGGAGATCATCGGTTATTTCGTCGAGTACAGCGGCATGAAGTTCGGCATGTTCTTTTTGACCGACCTGGTCGAGACGGTCATGGTCGCGTGCCTGGTCACGACTTTTTTCTTCGGCGGATGGCATGTCCCGTACCTGCATCCGGACGGCTTCCACTTTCCGTGGGGGCAGTTCGTCGCGGTGCCTCACGTCGCGGTGGCGGTTGCCGGCATCCTGGCGTTCATGCTCAAGGTCGCGTTCTTTAACTGGTTCTTCATGCTGATCCGGTGGACCCTTCCGCGGTTCCGTTATGACCAGCTGATGCACCTGGGCTGGAAGATCCTTTTCCCGCTGTCGCTGCTCAACGTCCTCATCACCAGCATCATCGTCGTCATGGGGAATAAATAGCCGTCATGAGGAACCAACAATGACCGTCAAGACCAAGGTCCTCAAACGCCGCAAGCTCTCGCTGCTCGACCGGACGTACCTGCCGGCGGTCTTCCTGGGTCTGGCGATCACGGCCAAACACTTTTTTGTGAACGGGTTCCTTCAGACGCTGGGACTCGTGGGTTTGCGGCCCG
>CAZHID010000140.1:0-638 GCA_964532445.1 uncultured Planctomycetia bacterium
TCTGCGCGATCTCGCGGCGGATCTGACGCATCCTGTGGGGGCGGTCCAGCTGACCGACTTCGCGCTTTTGGGTCAGCTCAAATAATTCCTTGCGGAGAGAGACGGTCTTCTGCGTCAACTCTTCGGCCGAATGCTGTCTTAAGTCCTTGGCTTTAACCAGTGCCATATTCATCTCTCCTAGACGTTCGCGCCCTGACGGGCGACGAAGCGGGTGCGTAACGGTAACCGGTAAGCCGCGAGGCGGAAAGCTTCGCGCGCGAGGGCCGAAGGGACGCCCTGGATCTCGAACAGGATGCGGCCGCGCTTGACGACTGCGACCCAGAATTCAGGATTTCCCTTACCGCGGCCCATGCGGGTTTCCGCCGGCTTCTTGGTGATGGGTTTGTCCGGAAAAATACGGATGAAAACGCGGCCGGACTTGATGTGACGCTGCATGGCGACGCGAGCGGCCTCGATCTGACGGTTGGAGATCCAGCCGTTCTCAAGGACCTGGATCGCGGAATCCCCGAAATTGATCGTGGAACCCTTGACCGCGATACCGCTGCGGCGGCCCTTCTGAAGTTTTCTGAATTTGACGCGTTTAGGCAGAAGCATCTTCGTCTCCCGTCGGGTCGATGGTGTCGACCGCGCCGATGCTC
>CAZHID010000140.1:648-4525 GCA_964532445.1 uncultured Planctomycetia bacterium
TCGCGGCGGCGCGAATCCCTATCGGGACGCGGGGCGCGCTTGAGCTGGTCGTTCATGACCGCTTCCTGCTCTTCAAGCTTGTAAATGTTCGGGCGTTCGACGAAGTCGCCTTTGTAAAGCCAGACCTTGATGCCGATGACGCCGTAGGTGGTCTTAGCTTCGGCGAAGCCGTAGTCGATGTTCGCGCGGAGGGTGTGCAGCGGGATCGATCCGACGTGATACCCTTCCTGGCGCGCGATCTCTGAACCGCCCAGACGGCCCTTCGTATAAAGCTTGATGCCCTTGGCGCCGGCTTCCCGGGCCTGTTGGATCGTCTTCTTCATCGCGCGGCGGAACGAAACACGCTTCTCGAGCTGGACCGCGATGTTCTCGGCCAGCAGCTGCGCGTCAAGGTTCGGATTCTTGATCTCGCGGATGTTGACCTGTATCTCCTTGCCGATCATTTTCATGATGGTGTCGCGAAGACGGTCGATGTCAGCGCCGCGGCGACCGATGATGACGCCCGGACGCGCGGTGTAAACGTTCACGCGGACCTTGTCCGGCGAGCGCTCGATCTTGACGCGCGAAACGGAGGCTGACTTGAACTCCTTGAAGATGAAATCACGGACCTTCAGGTCCTCGTGGAGGTTCTTGGCGAACTCTTTCTTGCCGGCGAACCACTGGGAATCCCAGCACTTGGTGTAGCCAAGACGGAATGAGATCGGGTTTACTTTTTGACCCATGTTATTTCGATGCTCCTGCTAACTTACGCGACTTGGGCGCCGCTTTTTTGGGTGCTTCAACTTTGACCGATTTCTTATCCTGCTTGGCCGCGGCCGGAGCCGTGGTGACGGGAAGCGCCTTGATGCGGTCGAGTTCGACGACAACGTGGCTAAGGCGTTTGCGGATCTCGCCGGCGCGTCCAAGGCTCATCGCGCGGAAGCGCTTCATGATCCCGGCCTGGTCCGCGTAGATCTTCGTGATCTTGAGGTCCTCGACGGCGACCTGGTGCTGCTTTTCGGCGGCGTCCACGGCCGTCATGATCAGCTTACGGACGATGCCGGAAGCCTTCTTGTGGGTGCGGTTCAGGATCGAGTAGGCCTGCGGGACCGACTTGGCCGCGCGGACCAGATCCAGGACATAGCGCATCTTGCCGGGCGCCATCCGAACGAAACTTGCTTGAGCTCTGGAGATCATCATGTACCTCTTTATGTCAGGGAGGTCGTCTGCTTGGTCATACCGCCATGGGCGCGGAACGTGCGCGTGGGCGCGAACTCACCAAGTTTGTGACCGACCATCTGCTCGTTCACATAGACCGTCGTGAACACTTTGCCGTTGTGGACCATAAAACTCAAACCCACGAAATCGGGCGTCACCGTCGAACGGCGGGACCAGGTCTTGATGGGCTTGTGATCGCGCTTTTCGCGTGAGGCCAGGATCTTTTCCGCCAGATGCGCGTCGACGAACGGACCCTTTTTGAGTGAGCGTCCCATTACTTTTGTCTCCGTTGAACGATGTAGCGATTGCTGCGTTTAGACTTCTTGCGGGTATGAAGACCCTTCGCCAACAGACCCCAGCGGTTACACGCCTGACGTCCGCCGGACGACTTACCTTCACCGCCGCCCATCGGATGGTCAACGGGGTTCTTCGCGACGGCGCGTGAAGCGGGACGCCAGCCCAGCCAACGGCTGCGCCCGGCCTTGCCCCACGACTCGTTCTCGTGTTCGATGTTGCCGACCTGACCGACCGTGGCGACGCAGTTCAAGTGGATCAGCCGGATCTCACCGGAAGGCATCTTGAGATGCGCCATTTCGCCGTCCTTGGCCATGACGATGGCGTAGGCTCCGGCGGAACGGGCCATCTGGCCGCCGCGGCCCTGGTAAAGCTCGATATTGTGGATGAACGTACCGGCCGGGATCTCACGGATCGGCATGCAATTGCCGAGCGCCGGTTCGATGCCGCTGCCGGACTGGACCTTATCGCCCGCCTTGATACCGTTGGGCGCCAGGATGTACCGGAGCTCCTTGTCCGGATACTCGACGAGCGCGATGCGCGCGCTGCGGTTCGGATCGTATTCAACGGCCTTCACGACCGCCGGAGCGTCTGTGCGGTCGCGGCGGAAATCGACGATGCGATAGTAGCGCTTGTGACCGTGACCGCGGCGGCGGGCTGTGACGCGACCCGTGTTATTACGGCCGCCGTTACGGCGCTTGGCCTCGATGAGAGAGCCTTCAGGACGCTTCCCCTTCGGGAAAAGCTCGGAGAAATCGGAGATCGCCTTCCAACGGAGCGTCGGCGTCGTGGGGTTGTATGTTTTGATCGGCATCGCTGATCCCTTTTAAATTTAGACCGTTAGATCGATCTTGTGGCCTTCGGCCAGCTGAACGATCGCTTTTTTCTTCTCAGAAATGAAACCGGCTTCACGGCGGAGGACCTTGGGCTTACGGGGCTGAATGAGCGTGTTGACCTTGCTCACCTTGACCGAGTAGATCTTCTCCACCGCCTGCTTGATCTCCTGCTTGTTGGCCAGGCGATCCACCTCAAAAAGGTACTTGTTCTGGGTCTCGGTCATGACCAAGCCTTTTTCCGTGCGGAGCAATTTCTTGATGATGTCGTAAACGGTTTTCATGACTTGGAAGCTCCTTCGGGATGCAAGCGCTTGAGCAGACGCTGATAACCGCCGCGGGTCATCACGCACTCGCGGCTGAACAGGACGTCGTGGGCGGAAACGCCGATCGACTGGGTGAGCGTCAGCGTCGAAATGTTCTTGCCGGAACGGAGCGTCATCGTGTCATTGTCTTCCGTGATCACGAGGGGCTTGCGCCAGCCGTACTGTTCGACGGTCTTGGAGCAGTCCTTGGTCTTGCCCGACTTCACCTTGAAGTCCTCGACAAGGTACAGAAGACCGTCCTGGGCTTTCTTCTTCAGCACGAGCACGAGGGCCTCGCGCAGGATCTTCTTGGGAATCGAATAGCTGAAGTCCTTGGGCATCGGACCGAAGGCGACGCCGCCCTTGATCCAGATCGGTGAGCGCATCGAACCATGACGGGCGCGGCCGGTGCCCTTCTGTTTCCAGGGCTTCTTGCCGGTACCGGAGACCATTGAGCGGTCCTTGACGGCGCGGGTACCCTGTCGGAAGTTGGCCTGGTAGTAACGCTCCACCTGGTACAGGATGTGGTTGTTGGAATCGGCCGCGGCGATGCGGGCGTCCAGGGCTTCACGCGAAGCGACCTTGCCGTTGGTTCCGAGAACCTGGATCTCGAGCTTCTTTTCGGTTTCTTTAGCTTTGGCAGTCATACGGTGTCCGGGTTATTTCTTTTTGGCCGGCTTTTTGGCGGCCGCTTCTTTTTTGGCAGCGGCGGCGCCGGGCTTGGCACGATTGAGGTATTGGACGATGTCGATCTTCTGGCGCTTCAGCGCCTTGGTCACGGTAACGATGGAGCTGTCGAAGCCGGGGACCGAGCCGCGGACCAGCAGCAGGTTGTCTTCCTTGTTCACACCGACGACGAGGAGGTTCTGGACGGTCTCGTTGCGGTTGCCCATATGGCCGGGCATGCGGTGGCCGGGCCAAGTACGGGACGGGAACGAGCTCGCGCCGATCGATCCGATGCGGCGATGGTGCATCGAACCGTGGGACTTGGGACCCTGGTGCATGTTATGACGCTTGATCATACCGGCGAAGCCCTTACCGATGGAACGGCCGTGGACGTCCACGAAGTCCCCTTCGGCGAACACTTCAGCGGTGATCTCCTGACCCACGGTGAAGGCCTTCGCCTCTTCCGCGGTGACCCGGAATTCGCGCAGGATGCGCGCGGGCGTAACGTTCGTCTTCTTGAATGACTCCGACTGGGCCTTGTTCAGATGCTTTTCCTTGACGTCCCCAAAGCCCATCTGCACC
>CAZHID010000140.1:4535-5063 GCA_964532445.1 uncultured Planctomycetia bacterium
GGATGGCCGAATAGCCGTCGCGCTCTTTGGTGAGGATCTTGGTGACGCGGGCCGGGCCCGTCTTGATCACGCTGACCGGCCAGAATTCACCGACCGGATTGAGGACCTGGGTCATGCCGATTTTTTGTCCGATAACGCCGATCATTACTTTATCTCCACATCAACGCCGGCCGGAAGATCGAGCTTTTTGAGGGCGTCGATCGTCTTGCCGGTGGGATTCATGATATCCATCAAACGCTGATGGGTCTTAAGTTGGAACTGTTCGCGCGATTTTTTGTCGATGAACGAGGAGCGGTTGACCGTGAAGATCTCGCGCTTCGTCGGAAGCGGGATCGGGCCGATGAGCAGGGCTCCGGTACGCTTCGCCGTCTCGACGATCTCCTTGGCGGACTGGTCCAGCAAACGATGGTCGAACGCGCGGAGGCGGATGCGGATCCGTTGTCCGGCGCTGGGTTTCTGTGACATTATTTTAAGATCTCCGTGATAACACCCGCTCCGACCGTGCGTCCGCCTTCGCGGATGGCGAAG
>CAZHID010000141.1:0-1570 GCA_964532445.1 uncultured Planctomycetia bacterium
TTCGACGTTGTAGGCGCGGCAGACCTGGATCGCGTTGTGGATGAGGGAGAGGACCGCCGGGTGCTGCGGGTTGTACATATCCGCGACGTTCTCGATGTTGCGCTCAATGGCGAGCGAGTACTGGATCAGGTCCAGAAAGGTGCGGTTGGCCTCGACCGCCTTGAGCGTTTCCGGATCGATGACCACGATGCCGTCCGACGCGTGATCGAAAATGTTCTGGAAGTGCTCGTGCTCGAGCTCCACCTCGCGCGTCCGGTCACTGACCGCTTCGGTCAGCCGCTGGTTCCAGAGCACGCTCCCGAGCAGGACCGCCGTCATGAGCGCGATGATCGCCAGAAAGACGGTGAGCGCCGTCCGGTTGCTCCCCATCCAGGTGATCCTCTGCGACAGCCACTGGTCCTGGATCTCCTGAAGCCGGTAATCCTTCTGAAGGTTGTCGAGCGCCTGAGTGATCTGGTCCGCGAGACCTTTATTATCCTGACGCACGGCAAAAACCCTGCGGCGCAGCAGGACCGGGTCCCCGACCGTCGTGATCTCCTTGAGCCGCTGGCGCTGGATCACGTGATGGGATTCGTACTCGTCGCCGACGAACACGTCCACCGCGCGGTTCATGAGGTTCTTTAGACCGGATTCGGCGGACGGTTCGGTGATCCGATTGGCGGGCTGGATCAATCGGAGGTAATCGCCGATGTCGATGCCGTCGCGGATGCCGACCCGGAGCCGGTTCAGGTCCGCCAGCTCCTGAACGACACTGGTCTTTTCGTGGATGAACATACGCGCGCGCTGGTAGAGGTAGGGCCGGGAAAGGGCGTATTTTTTTTGGATCGCGGGGCGGACGATGACGCCGACGGCGATGTCCGCGCGGCCGTCCTCGATCATCTGCGCGACCTCGGCGGCGGGCATGATCCGGAAGTCGATCTTTCGTCTGAGTTCTCGGCCCACCGCGCGCGCCACGTCAAGGTCGAGACCTTTGAGGGAACCCCGGGAGTCCACCGAGTGGTACGGGGGCGTGTCGCCGGACATGACCACCACGAGCGGCTTATCCTCCGCGAGGGCGGCGGGGGCCGGGATGAGAACGGAGCCTAATGCCGCCAGGATCAGCGCCGCGCGCAGAAGGCGGAAGCGTGTCATTCGAAAAGGTCCTTTTGCGTCGGCGTCCCCTCAGGGCGGGCGCGGAACGGGCCGGCGGGCGGCGCGATGCGGGGCCGCTCGCCGGACGGGAGGGTGAACACGACCTTTTTGAGCGATCCGGGCTCGGTCATTTCGTCAAATTGGGCCAGCATGAACCGCAGCAGGTTCATCTGCACATCGGGCTCGAGGTACTGACTCTGGCGGAAAAGCGATCCCTTGGTGAGGATGCACGCGCGCGGCGGGCGCAGCGCCTCGACCGCTTCCTGCGTGTAGGCCAAAGAAACCGTCGGGATCCCCTCGTCCTCGATCGCGCGCTGGACGAGAAAGGCGATCTCCTGGCTCAAAATTGACGAGGTCAGGACGATGACCTTGTCCACACCCTCGTACCGGATCCTGCGTGCAGCATCCTTCGCCGAGCCGTCCACCACTCGATTAGGCC
>CAZHID010000141.1:1580-5055 GCA_964532445.1 uncultured Planctomycetia bacterium
GGCCGCGTGGTGAAGCTGTAGAAGCTGTAATGGTTCATCGCGATCGATCCGATAACGCCCTGGGTCTTCAGGTCGTTCAGCCGGTCCAGCGGCAAAAGCAGGTTCGGGTCGAGGAGCGCCGGGCGGCGGTCGACGGTGCGGTTGGACAGGATGAGCTTGGTGAGCGCCATGTCCCGCGGGATCGCGCGGAAGCTCCAGTCGCCCGCGGGACTGTTCTCCAGAAAGGCGGGCTGGCCTTTGGCGTAGTAGCCGGCCGTGGTGACGACGGCGATCTTGGAGTCCGCGAGCGGGACGAGGCTCCTCGCCCAAGGCACGCTGCCGGGGAGCTTGGCATAGCGCAGAAGCCGCGCGAGCGTGTCGGACGGTCCGCGGCGGCGGTGCGTCGTCCGGGACGAAACGTACAGCGCGGTTTCTTTGACGAAAGGCAGATTAAAAACGGAGGCGAATAAGCTCATCGATGACCGCCTGATTTGCGGGAGGGAACGTGTAATCGGCCAATTCGCGCGTCTGCACCCAGCGCGCCTCCGCGCAGTCGATCGCGCGGGGTTCGCCGGAAACATAACGGCATAAAAAATAAACGAGCTTGAGCGGCTTGCCAGGATACGGGTTTTCGATGACGTGAAAGAGCTTCTCAGCGGTGATCGTCACGCCGAGCTCCTCGCGGACCTCGCGCTCGGCGCAGGCTTCGAGGGTCTCGTCCGCTTCGCGTCCCCCGCCGGGGAACTCCCAGTAGCCGCCAAAACTGTCATCGTCCTTGCGCCGCGAGATCAGGATCCTGCCGTCAGCGCCGCGGATCACGGCCACGCCGCATTCCTTCAAGGATACACCTTGATGACCGCGGCCTTGGGGATCCATCCGGTCTGTCCGTTCGCGAGACGCACCAGGTACCAGTCCCCCGACTGCTTTTCGATCCTCAGACCGGCGCCTTCCTTGAGCTGACGGGCCTTACTGTCGGACTCGGTCGGGCCATAACGCACAAAGACTTCCTTTTGCTGAATGACCGCGGCCTCGAACCGCACCTCGGTCCAGCGGATCCACGCCGCGCCGCCGATCAGAAGCGCGAACAGCACGGTGATCCAGAACAGGGTCCCGAACAGCGCCCGCCAGGAACGGACATACGAGAAAGCCAGCATCCAGACCACCAGGAGGACGGTCACGATCTGGAGCGCCAACTCGATCTCGACCGTGCGCACGTGATCGAGGAGACGCTGGACCGGCTCAAGGATGCCGGCGGGCGGGTCCGTCGGTTCGCCAAGCGCGGCTTTGAGAAGGGCACGATTGAACCGGATGTCCTCGTCGCGCGGGTCCATGAGAAAAGCGCGCTCGTACGCCCAGACCGCCTTGCCTGTCTGGCCGGAGCGGACCCAGCTGTTGGCCAGGTTGTAGTAGACCGCGGGCGACTCCGTGCCGGCGGCGGCCAGCCGGCCGAACTCGAGGGCCGCTTCCTTGAACTTGCCGCCCTGGTAAAGCTCGATACCCTTTTCAAAATTTCCCGCCGGGACCGCGGCGTCCTGCGCGGCGGCCGGAACGGCGATCCACAAGAACACCGCCGCCAGAAGCGCCAGCGCACCGAACGGCTTCACTGGGATGTTTGTTTTCATAAACGCTTTTTCTCCACAAGGCTCACGACACGTTCAGCGTCGGCGTACAGCTGTTTGCGTTCTTCCTGCGAAAGCTTGGCGTTCGAGAACCGTCCGAAGTCGATGCGGTTGAAAAGCTCGCGGACCGTGCTCATTTCGTCGTCGGAGATCCTGCCGCGCAGGGACTCCTCCACGCGCGCGATGCCGACGCCGCCAATATCGACCCGAAGCTTGTCGGCGAAGTAGCCGTAAACGCCCCTGGAGAGCGCTTCGAAGAATTCCTTCTCCGAGTCCCCTTTGATCGCGCGCTTGGCGGCGCGGAAACTCTTGAGGGCCTCGCCTTTGAACCGCCGGGGTTTGGCGCCGAGCAGGTTGATGCCGAGACGCTCGAATATCAGGCGCAGGATGAGGAAGATCAGCGCGGTCAAAAGCGCCGACATCTGCAGCAGCCAGAACCCGCGGCCGGCCATCGCCGGGGCGCGGAGACGCTTGATGGTACCGGGCTCGGACTTGACGAAGCGGATACCTTCAAGTCCGGGCGGCGCGGCGGGTGTTTTGGGACCGACGGCGGGCGCGGCCGGAGCGACCGGATCAGGGTCGGGCGCGGGGGCTTCACCCTCCGGGGCTGGCGTGACTTTGAGGGGCATCGCCTTGGTCTGGATGGTCACATACTTTTCACTCGCGGGATCGAAATACGTGAAAGACATCGCCGGGAACGTGTAATTGCCCGCGCGGCGCGGCACGAGGACCGTCTCGAGGGTCTTTTCGCCCTCAACGACCATGCGGTCCTTTTCGAGATTCAGTCCGGAGGAAGAATCGTACGATTTGAAGCCGTCCATCTTGGGGGCCTTGGGCATTTCGAGCGTATGGAGATTTCCTTCGCCGGTGACCCGGACTTTGAGCGTGACGGGATGTCCTTCTTCCACCTGAGATTGGTCCAGGGAAGCCTCGACCTTGAAGCGGCCAACCGCGCCGCTGAAGTTTTCGGGCTTGCCTTCCGCCGGCAAGGCCTTGATCTTGAAATTGATCGGCTCCGTCTCAAGGATGCGCGGATGGATCTCGGTGATCATCTGACTCGGCGAGAAGCGGCGGCGTGAGAACGGGTTCTGCGCGTAAGGATTGCCGCCGAACGGGTCGCGGACGATCTCCGCGTCTACCTTGAGCGAACCGGGACTGAAACGCTTGACGCCCGCTTCCGTCGGGAACAGGGCGACCTGGCGCACGTCCGCGATCACGTAGCGGTAGCCGCCGAGCGTCCGCTCCTGCCGGTTGATCTGCGGATTGGGCGGAAAATCCTCGACCCAGAACCCGGCCGTCTCCGGCTCGTCTTCGAAGCCCTTGAACGTGGCCGAGGTGCGCGTGTAGAGCGTGTAGGTCAGGTAGATCGGCTGGTTGACGTAGGCCTCTTCGCGGTCGGTCCACGCGCGAACGAAGATCTCCTGACTGGCCATGTAGTCGGGAGGCATCGAGCGTGAGGACGGAGGGACGACGCGCGCGACGGGCTTGCCGGCCTGGTTCTTGGGAGGCCCCGCCGTGTTCGCGGGTCCGACCTCGATCTTGAGGTTGCCCGTCTTGAACGTCTTGCCGTTGATCGGGACTTCGATCGCCTCGATCACGAACACGCCTTCCTGGTCCGGCACCAGAACGTAGGTGAAGACGCTGCGGGAGGATGATTGGCCGTTCACGAACGAGAATTCTTCAGAATGGCCCTGGGAATAGGAGCGAAAACCTTTGAGCTCCGGCAGCTTGGGGGCCTTGATGCCGCCGGAAGCACCCGTGACCGCGATCATGAGCTCGACCGGGTCGCCCACCGCGACCCTGGCGGGGTTCACGCTGGCCTCGATGTTCACTTCAGCATGGGCCGGCCCGGACACAAAAAGGCCGTTTAAAAGTAA
>CAZHID010000142.1:0-4168 GCA_964532445.1 uncultured Planctomycetia bacterium
CTCGCTGGTCACCAGGTCGTGAGCTAAAGACCCGTGGGACTCCCATCCGCTGTAATGCCTGGCGAGCGTTTGCTTGCGAGCGCGGGCCAGCTCTTCGGGTGTCGGTCCGGTCCGCTTGAGGTCCTCGATGACCTTGAGAATAGCGTCGCGAGCGGCGTCGATGTCCTTGGGAAGGCAAAGCGCGTCGATGTCGATGATCCCGGCATCGCGGAGGTTCGTGCTGGACGCGCTGACCTCGAGCGCCAGCCGCGCGGTTTCCTTGACCTGCTGAAAAAGGCGCGAGCTCGCGCCGTCGCCGAGGATCTGGGCCAGGACATCCAGGGCCGGCGCGTCAGGATGCGTCAGCGGCACACCGGGGTACCCAAGCTCAAGGCGGGCGTGCTGAGCGGGACGGCGGATGATGGTCCGACGGGGGGACGCTTGAACAGGTTCCGGTTCACGCAAGACGGGCGGATCGACCGTCCGGGATTCCTTGCCGAACCGGTCCCTCACCCATTTTTCCGTCAGGTCAGGATCGATGTCGCCGACGACACACACCACCATTTGGTTCGGCGTGTAGCGCGACTTGAAATAGTCCATGAGGTCCTGGCGGGTCGAGGATTTGAAGATCTCAGGGTAACCGATGATCGGATGGCGGTACGGGTGGCGTAAAAAAGCGAGCTCCCAGAGCGACTGCAGCGCCTTACGGCTCAGACGATCCTCGTTCATCCGCTGCTCAGCCAGGATCACCTGGCGCTCCTTTTCGAGCTCTTCCGGATCGAATAAAGGATGGAACGCGGCGTCGTGCATAAGATCGATCGCCATTTCCGCGTGGCGGGAGAGCGCGGTCAGATAAAAAACAGTGTTGTCGTGGGACGTGTACGCGTTGATGTACCCGCCCATCTCCCGGACCTGACGCTCCAGCGTCCCCTTGTCGCGGCCGGGCGTTCCTTTGAAGAACATGTGCTCCACAAAATGAGAAAGCCCCATCCCCATCCAGCGCGATTCGTCGGCGGAACCGGAACGGACCGCGACGTACACGGCGACGGTGGAGGCCTTGCGGGAAGGCAGGATCAGAACGACACAGCCATTGTCCAGGGTGAGGCGGCGGAGGTTGGCGTAAGGACCCTCACCCGGGTCCGTTGCGGCACCCGAGTGAGCGGAGGGATTAAAAAGCGGCGTCAACATCATGAAGAGGGCAAAACCACAAAGCGCGCGGGCGCTTTTGTTCGGCATGACCTGACGATCGTTAACGCTTCGAGGTCGTGCGGCGGGCCGTACGATTTTTGCGGCGCTTGATCTCGCTGGGCTTTTCGTAATGCTTCTTCGCGCTAAGGGTCTTGAGGATCCCTTCGCGTTCGATCTTCTTCTTAAAACGGCGCAGTGCGCGCTCGAGAGGTTCGTTGGGACCAACGTCTACTTGGGTCATGAAGTTCAGGCTCCTTTCTTAAAGAGTTCGGGCATTATAAGGTAGCGGGTGGGGGCTGTCAACGAACTCCGCCGTCTCAGGCGCTCCACTCGACACGGTGCGCGGACCCCCGCGCGGACTTTCGCACCCTGCCGCCCATCGCCAGCCGCCGTTCCCCAGGCTCCGGCGACGCCAGAAGCTCCTCGATCTGACGCAGATGCTCGCGGCGAAGATGCTGCTCCTTCCCGCTCAACACCTCCATGATCTTGATGAATACCGGCGCTCGCAAGGGTTCCGGGAGACGTCCGAAGGCCTTGGCGGAGAACCGCAGAACACGCCCGTGTCGGCGGCCGTGCCGGCGGATGAACACGGTCGCTTCCGCGTCGGCCCAGCGGCGCCAGCGGCCCGCGTCCTCAGCCAAGTCCGCCAGGTGCTCGCTCGACCTTGGATTCAGACGCTCCTTGATGAGCGGGAGCAATTCACGCCGGACGCGGTTGCGTAAAAAACGGGCGGAACGGTTCGAGGGATCGGTCCGATACGACGCGCCGGCGCGGCGCAGCGCCGCGAGAATATCCCGCTTGGAGATCCCGAGGAGCGGGCGGATGATCCTCACGTTGGCCTCGTTCCGAACGGCGGGAATACCCGCCAGACCCCACAGGCCGCTACCCCCCGCCAGACGCATAAGCACCGTCTCCGCCTGATCGTCCGCGGTGTGTCCCGTCGCGACGGACGTGAAGCCCTTGGTGCGGGCGATACGGAGCAGTGCGGCATATCGGGCTCGCCGGGCGGCTTCTTCCAGCGACTCCGCTCTGGCCGCCGCCCTTCCGCGCACGGACACGCGCGCGGAAAAGAACGGGATGCGATGGTCCTTGCAGAACTTCCGGGCCCAGACCTCGTCCCGCGCGGCGCCCGCCCGCAGACCGTGATGCACGTGAGCGGCGCCGATCCTGAGCCGCCGGGACGCGCGAAGCGCGCTGAGCAGAAGCGCCAGGCAGACAGAGTCCGGACCGCCGGAAAGCGCGATCAGAATGGATGAATTCGGGGGGAAAAAAGAATGGGAACGGTCGGCGCGGTGAAGCTCGTTCAGGAGGCGCTTCAATTAGTACACGAAGACGTAGGTCGCTTTTTTGGTGTTCTTGTCGTATTCGACGTCTATTTCGACGCCCGTTTTGAGCGCGGTGTTGTCCAGATCCTTTTCGCCGTTGGTGATCTCGGTCTGGGCATTGACGGCGAGTTCGATGGTGTTCTCAGCGGGGTTGCCGGCGTCGTCCAGATAGACCTTGACCTCGAGCTTGCCGGAAGCGGCATCAAAAGAGGTCGCTTCGCCCGAAGCGAATTCCAGATTGTCCAGATCGTCCTCGATGGTCTCGGCGGGCGCCGGCATCTCAGCCGCGGCGGCCGGAGCGGCCGCTGCCAAGGGCTCTTCGGCGAAAGAGAGCGCGGGGGTCAGCGCGAACAGGGCGACCGCTACTGAACCGATCCAAAAACGATTGAGACCCATCTGTTTATACCCCGCTTGAATCATTGGCCGTTGTTGCCGATCGCCTCTACAGGACATCCCTGCATGGCCTCCTGACACTGCGCTTCTTCGTCAGGGGTTTGAGGCTGCTTTTTCACAAAAGAATATCCGCCGTCCTGGTTCCGGTCGAAATTGCCGGGAGCCGTCTGACGGCAAAGGTCGCAGTCAATGCACTGGCTGTCCACGTAGAACTTGCCTGCCGCATTTTCTTTATAACGATTTTCTATCACAGCCATTTAAGGATCTACCTCTCTTACGAATTTGTAAGTAATCTTAGCATAAGTTAGTAATTTTATTCAAATACTCGAAGCGGACCTGGCTCGCGTCAGACCTGGATCACCTCGCGGACTTCCGGGATCAGCATCTTCAAACGGTTCTCGACCCCCATCTTGAGCGTCATCACTGAGCTCGGGCACGACGAACAGGAGCCCTGCAAATGCAGCGAGACAACCCCGTCCTTGAACCCGTAAAAAATGATGTCCCCGCCGTCCATCGCGACCGCCGGACGGACCTCAGTGTTCAGGATCTCCTGGATCTTGAGCGAAATGGGGTCGTCCCCGCCGCCTGGGAACGCGACCGGCGCCCCGCTTCCGGGCTGGGTGCCCACAACGTCCTCGACCGTCTCAAGGACAGTGCGGATCGCGCGCGTGCAGCTCTGCGCCAGATCGCTCCACAGGCTTTCGGGCGACTTGGTGACCGTCACGAACCCCTGCCCGATCAGGACGCCCTGGACGCCCGAGATCTCGAACAACGCGGACGCCAGCGGCGAATGCTTGGCGGTAGCGATGTCGCGAAAATTGACGGAGCCGGCCGCGATCAGCTCGCGGTTCACGACGAAGCGCAGCGTGTGCGGGTTGGGGGTCGTCTCGGCGTGGATGTTGATGGTGGATTCGATCATAACGGACCTCCTGACGATGTTGATGATGCGGCGCGGTCGAGCGCCTCTTCCAGCGCGCGCCAGACCAGCGTCGCGCATTTGACACGGATCGGATACTTTTTGACACCCGAAAAAATATTGAGACTGCCCAAGATGGGGTCCGCGCCTTCGGCGGCCGGAGCCGGCGTGTCGCGGGTCACAAGGTTCAAGAATGCGTCCTTGATTCCGCGCGCTTCGGCCAGGCTTTTGCCTTTGACCTTCGCGGTCATCATCGATCCCGAAGCCTTCGAGATCGCGCATCCCTTGCCGGTGAAGCCGATATCCTCGATCCGGAAACCGCCGTCTGCCGGAGCGGTCCTCACGTAGATCTCGTAGTCATCACCGC
>CAZHID010000142.1:4178-4953 GCA_964532445.1 uncultured Planctomycetia bacterium
GACAGCTCGCGGTGGGCTGTTCCAGCGCCTTGAAGTTACGGGGTCTCCGGTTGTGATCGAGGATGACCTCCTGATAAAGGTCCTCCAACGGCATCCGGTTCGCGGCTTCGGGTCCCGCAGCGCTCATGCGAAGATCCTCCGTGCGCTCTCGACCGCGGCCGCGAGACGGTCCGCTTCTTCCGTCGTGTTGTAGAACGAGAAAGAGGCGCGGACCATCGCGGGCACGCCGAAGCGGCGCATCGTGGGCTCAGCGCAATGATGACCGGCCCGCACGGCGATGCCGGCCTCGTCGAGGACGGTGCCGATATCGTGCGGATGGGTGTCTCCGAGCGTGAACGACAAAAGGCTCGCGCGGTGTTCGCCGCGGCCGTAGACCCTGACGCCCGGGATGGCGGTCAGGACCTTGAAGGCATGATCAAAAAGTTCCCGCTCACGCGCGGCGATCCAGTCCCACCCGAGCTCCTCGACGTACTCGATCGCCTCACCGAGGCCTATGATCTCAGCGAACGGCGGTGTGCCCGCCTCGAACCGCTGCGGCGGACGCGCGTAGGTCGTGCGCTCGAAGCTCACCGACTCGATCATGTCGCCGCCGTACTGGTAAGGCCGCATGGACTCCAAAAGTTCCAGCCGGCCGTAGAGCACCCCCACACCGGTCGGTCCGTAGACCTTGTGGCTCGACAGACAATAAAAATCACATTCCAACGCCCGCACGTCCACCGGTTGATGCGGAACCGCCTGCGCTCCGTCCACGAAGAGCACGCTTCCAGCCGCGTGC
>CAZHID010000143.1:0-3625 GCA_964532445.1 uncultured Planctomycetia bacterium
GGGTGAGATAACTCTGTGTGCGCTTCATGGTCAGTACTTCCGGACGACGCCGATGACGACGCCGCCAAAGGTCAGTTCGTGAGCGGGCTTGATCACCGGGTACCGCTTATTAGCGGGCACCAGCACCGCCTGCCCCGACCGCCGCTCGTAGGTCTTGAGCGTCCATTCCCCGTCCACCCGGGCCACGACGATATCGCCTTCGCGCGCCGTGCGGCCCCGTTCCACCAGCACCATATCGCCCTCCTTGATCCCCGCGTCGATCATGGAATCGCCTTGGACCTTCACCAGGAAGGTCTCTTCCGGTTTTTCCACGAGGTAGCTGTCCAGACTCACGTTCTCCTGAATGTCTTCGTCGGCATGGGTCGGCAGGCCCGCCTGGATGGTGCCGAGCACCCGGACCCCGTTCGAGACCAGCCGCAAGCGTCCCCGGGCGTCTTTGGTCAGGAGCCCCTGGTCGACCAGTTTCTCTACGAGCTCGAAGGCCGCGTTCTTGGAGCGGTACCCGAAGGTCTCGGCGATCTCCGTGAACGAGGGCATCCGGCCTTCCGCGCGGTAAAAGTCCTTGAGGACATCCGCCGCTTCTTTGAGATCCAGTGTTTTGCGACCCATCGTTGTTAACTCCTTTTAAGCTGTTGAGAGCAATTATAACTGAACGTTCGTTCAGTATGCAACAATTATTTTGGCCCCTGCCGAGACCCGGCCCCGAGGAGGCGTTTTGAGTGGGCCGGCATCTCTCCTCTCGCGTCTACTTATATAGACGGTCCTGAGGGGCCGATTTATTCACTTTTTTAAAATTTATTTTTTGGGGGCGGGGCGGGCTGCGGCAGGGGTGCCGCCGGACTTGAGAGAAAGCGAGATGCGCTTACGGGCGGTGTCCACTTCGAGGACGCGGACCTTCACGATCTGTCCCGCGCGCACGACCTCGCGCGGGTCCTTGATGAAATAATTGGCGAGCTCCGAAACATGGACCAGGCCGTCCTGATGGACGCCGATGTCGACGAAGCAGCCGAAGGCCGCGACATTGGTCACGGTCCCCTCGAGCGTCATACCGGGCTTCAGGTCCTCGAGCTGGGTGACGTCATCCCGCAGGACGGCCGTCTTGAACTCCGGGCGCGGGTCGCGGCCGGGTTTTTCCAATTCCGCGAGGATGTCCCGGACGGTCGGCAGACCGAATTTTTCGTCGGTGAATTCCTCAGGCTTGAGCGACGCCAGAAGGCGCGCGTTGCCAAGAAGCTCCCCCACGCCTTTTTCCGAACGCGTGAGCATCCGCTCGACCACGGGATAGGATTCGGGATGGACGCCCGACGCGTCCAGCGGGTTCGCGCCGCCCCGGATCCGCAAGAAACCCGCCGCCTGTTCGAACGCGCGCGGCCCGAAGTCCGGGACTTTGAGGAAGTCGCGCCGATCGCGGAAAGCCCCCGACTTGTCGCGGAACTCCACGATCGACCTGGCCGCGCGCTGGCTCAACCCTGCCACAAAGGCAAGAAGCGACGGCGAAGCGGTGTTCACATCCACGCCGACCGCGTTCACGCAGTCCTCGACGACCGCGCCGAGCGTCTTGGCCAGACGCGCCTGGTTCACGTCGTGCTGGTACTGGCCGACGCCGATGGATTTGGGGTCGATCTTCACGAGCTCCGCGAGCGGGTCCTGCAGACGCCGCGCGATCGAGACCGCGCCCCGCAGCGAAACATCCAGCCCCGGTAATTCCTGCGTGGCCAATTCGGAGGCCGAATAGACGGACGCACCGGCCTCGGACACGATGAGCCGTTGGACCTTGGCGAGCTTGGGGTGCGCTTTGATCGCTTCGGAGGCGAGCTTGTCCGTCTCGCGGGAGGCGGTGCCGTTGCCGATCGCGATGAGCTCCACGCCGTGGCGTTCGCAGATCGCGCCGATCGCTTTGATCGAAAGCCCCCACTCTTCTTGAGGCGGATGAGGAAAGATCGCGCCGCTCGCCGCGACCTTGCCGGTCCGGTCCACGACAGCCCATTTGACCCCGGTCCTGAACCCCGGGTCCAGACCCAGCGTCACCCGCGGCCCCGCCGGCGCGGCCAGCAGCAGGCTGCGCAGGTTGTCGGCAAAGACCTTGATGGCATCCGCTTCCGCCGTCTCGCGGAGCGAGGTCCAGAGGTCCAGCTCGATGCGCATCTTGATCTTGAACTTCCAGGCGAAGCGCGCCGCGTCCATGAGCCAGCCTTCGCCAGGCCTGCGTGCCAGACCGATGCCGAAGCGGCTCATCACGGTCTGGGCGAAACCCTCCTCGCCGGACGCGGGGTTCCCCGAGTAAAGCGCCATCTGGTCGGGAATGAGTTCCGCGTCGAGGACTTTTTCCTGACGGCCCCGAAGCACCGCGAGCACGCGGTGCGGCGGGATCTTGGCGATCGGTTCCTTGTAATCAAAGTAATCGGTGAACTTGGTGATGTCCTCGGGCTTCAGGTTCGTGAGCTTGAGCTTTTCGATGTCCTTGCGGCGCGTGATGACGAGACCCGACTGGCGGAAGCGCTCGCGCAAAACCCCGACGAGTTCCGCGTCCTCGGCGAAACGCTCGAGCAGGATGTCGCGCGCGCCGGCCAAAGCGACGGCCGTGTCGGGGACGTTCTTTTCGGGGTTCACGAAGGCCTTGGCCGCCGTGACCGGGTCCGGCGCGTCGTTGAGCAGAAGGGCGGCCAAAGGCTCAAGCCCCGAGTCGCGCGCGGCCTGGGACTTGGAATTTTTCTTGGGCTTGAAAGGGAGGTAGATGTCCTCGAGCACTGTCTTGGTCGCGGCGGCCTGGATCTGCGCCTTGAGCGCCTCGGTGAGCTTGCCCTGGTCCTGGATGGTCTGAAGGACATGCGTCTTGCGTTCTTCGAGGTCCCGCACGTACTCGAGCCGCTCGGCGAGCTGGCGCAAGTGGACGTCGGACATGCCGCCGGTGGCTTCTTTGCGGTACCGGGCGATGAACGGGACGGTCGCGCCCGAATCCAGCAGTTTGATCGCCGCCCAGATCTGCGAGGGCGTGAGTTTGAGCTCCTCGGCGAGCTGACGCTCGACCGGGATGGATCCGGCTTCGACGGCCGCCGAGGGCGCGGGTTGAGCGGATGAAAAAGCGGGTGTGGGCGTCATCGGGTTTTCCCTATTCCCCTAGCGGCAGATTCCCGGCATCCACGCGCCGTCCGCCTTCAAAAAATTGCTTCTCCGCCGGCTTTCCGTCCGTGCCGTAAAAGATCACCCACCCGTCCACCTTGTCGTTGGCGTATTGCTTGAGGATGGCAAGCGTCCCGTCCTCGCGGTAGAACCGGCCCTCGCCCTGCGCCAGGCCGTTCACGTAATGAAGCTCCGCCTTGAGCTTGCCGTCCGGGTCGTAGCTCTTGACCCAGCCGTTGATCTTGCCGTCCGCGTACGGTGAGGTCTCCCGGATGCCGCCGGCCTCGTAATGCTTCACGCCGACGCCGACCGCCTGACCATCCAAATAAACCCACTCGTCCTCGAGCGCGCCGGACGGATAGAACTTGCGGTAGCGGCCGTTCAGAACTCCCGCGCGGTACCGGCTCTGGATCACAAGCCGGCCTTCGGGGTCATAGTAGCGGTAGCGGCCGTGGATCTTGCCGCCGCGCATCACGACTTCTTCGAGCACGCGGCCGTTGGGATA